>CAJXPE010000078.1 GCA_913057965.1 uncultured Marixanthomonas sp.
GAGAACCTCATTATTTAACAAACGATATTGCCGTTGACACCAAACAATTACAAAAGCACTACAAAAATGTAATTGGAAAAAAATCAGAATACTCTTAATCTCAATATTTTCTTCTTTTCGCGTTAACATTTAATTAATTGAATTTTTTGTTAATGTCCCTTTTGTTGCTGTTTATAAGTAATTGGAACACAATGAGTGTCGTTAAATTTTAGTTAACAAACAAAATAAAACTCTCTTGAAGTCATTTTCAGTTGTATCTATAGACAATAATTAAAAACAAAACTATGAAAACAATTAAAATTTTAACACTTGTCCTAAGTACGTCACTATTTATTTACTCTTGTAGTGATGACGATTCAGTGAACGATGATGATGGACCTTCAGCAGATTTAAGATCAGAAGTTTATGCTTCTAGCAATACCGACGGTAATCCTAGAATGTATGACATAAGCGATCCTAATAACATTGAAACGAAAACCTTCTTAACCCTTTCAACAGATTCTGAAGGAATTTATTACGATGCTTCTGAAGATCAATTAACACAAACATCAAGAAGTTCTTTTAAATTAAACACATACGGAGATATTTCAGTTTCTGAAACTGGGGTGACACTTGATATAGATTTAGAAAGTAGTGCAGATTTAGAAAGTCCACGTGATGTTGCCGTAAATGAAAATTTTTATGTTGTTTCAGACAATGCAGATCTTGATGGAGATTCAAATACAGCAGAAGGACGTTTTTTCGTGTATACCAAATCAGCATCGGGATATACGCTTAGAAACACAGTAACTGTTGATTTCGCAGTTTGGGGAATCGAATTTGTTGGGGATGATTTATTTGCTGTAGTAGATAAAACTTCAGATATTGCTCAATTCAGCAACTTTACAAGCTTAACTACCAATACAACTGTATCGCCTACAAAGCGAATTACTATTGAGGGAATTAATAGAACTCATGGTATCGGGTTTGATGACGGAACTATGATTTTAACTGATATCGGTGATGCATCGGTAGATTCTGATGGTGGTTTTCATGTAATTTCTAACTTCCGAAGTAAGTTTAATGGAGTTAATGATGGTGAAACATTAGCAATTTCCAATCAAGTTAGAGTAGCGGGTGCTGCAACATTTTTAGGAAACCCAATTTCTGCAGATTATGATGCAGACTCTGATACAGTATTTATTGCTGAAAGAGCAAACGGAGATGGACGCGTGTTAGCCTTTGTTGATGCTTCAACAGGAGGGAACATTGCTCCAAGTATCAACAATGAGTTATCTGGTGCTTCTTCTGTGTATTATTACTCAGAGAACTAAACTATAATTTTATTGAAACAAAAAATGCCGCTAAGTATTTAGCGGCATTTTTTTATGTAATAATTTAAATTTATTCTTATGAAGCACTTTCTTCCATGGTATGATATACATTCTGAACGTCATCATCTTCTTCAATTTTCTCCAGAAGTTTTTCCACATCGGCCGCATCTTCTTCAGACAGCGCTTTGGTTACTTGTGGAATCCTTTCAAAACCGGATGATAAAATTTCAATGTTATTTTCTTCTAAATAGGATTGAATGGATCCAAAACTTTCAAAAGGTGCGTAGATCATAATTCCGTCTTCATCTTCAAAAATTTCCTCAATTCCGTGGTCTATTAATTCCAGCTCTAATTCTTCAATATCCAAGCCCTCTCCATTGATACGGAAATTACACGTATGGTCGAACATAAAAACCACAGAGCCAGAAGTGCCTAAACTACCGTCGCATTTGTTAAAATAAGAGCGAACATTCGCCACCGTACGGGTATTATTATCGGTAGCAGTTTCAATTAAAATAGCGATGCCATGAGGTGCGTAGCCTTCAAATAAAACTTCTTTATAATCCCCTTGACTTTTATCGCTCGCCCGTTTAATAGCACGCTCAATATTATCTTTAGGCATATTAACCGCTTTGGCATTTTGTATTACCGCACGCAGCCTGGAGTTGATGTCTGGATCGGGGCCGCCTTCTTTAACAGCCATAACAATATCTTTTCCAATACGAGTAAAGGCTTTAGACATTGCTGCCCAACGTTTCATTTTTCTAGCTTTTCTAAACTCGAACGCTCTTCCCATAGTTTTTAATTTGAATTACAAAAATAGAAAATTGACCGAATAGAAAAACTTTTTTTTCTGAACCGTCATGTTTACGATAATTTACCCTAAAAGTTTATCTATGGTTTTGGCTAATTCAAAATCCTTATCGGTTACACCGCCTGCATCGTGGGTAGACAACGTGATGTTTAGTGTATTGTATACATTATGCCAATCTGGATGATGTTGCATTTTTTCTGCCTCAAAAGCAATACGTGTCATTGCGGAGAAGGCTTCTTTAAAATTCTCAAATTCAAAAGCGGTATGAATGGCGTCGTCTTCGTATTCCCAACCTTCAAACTTATCTAGTTTTTCATTAATTTCTTTTTCAGTGTAAGCTTTCATATTTTTAATTTTTAAATGTGACAATTTCTTCTTTTAGTGTACAAGCGTCAATCACCTCTGAAACGTTAATTTGTAACGCTTCAGGGAGTTTATTATCTCTTGGCAAAATAGCTCTGTACAAATCTTCATTACTACTGTAAACTGACTTAAAGATAGGCATTTTACGACCAATTTTGGCAGCAATCTCCGTAAAAAGATCGTCGTGATGTATCACGTCATTACTTGCTAAATGAAAGATTCCGGTAAGGTTTTTATTTACAATATAATGTATTTGTTGAGCTATTTTATCTTCCGTAATAACACTAATAATATGTTTGGGAAATACTTCAAAAACAGCGTGGTGCTTCATACTTTGCCGTAATTGAATTAGCGTTGGCGAATTAACACCTAAAACCAACGGCAACCGTAAGATAACGGTTTGAAATGGCAGCTGTTCTTGTAATATTTTCTCTGCAGCTATATTGAATTTACCAAACCTACTTTCAGCAACGGGCTTATCGTATTCGTATCCCGGAAAGTTACGCTGTCCATCAAAAATTTCAGAAGAAGAAAAATAAAGAATTCTACTTTCAGGAAATTGTTCGGCATACAAACAAAGATCTTGAAGCATATTCAATCTATCGATATAATTTCCTGATAAAGAAACAACTATAAAACGAGGTTTTACTTCTTTAAGAATTGAAGAAATTGAATCCTCTTCAACACAAAATTTATAGAATACTTGATTCTCATTATATTCAGAATGCTGTGTACAATACGTTCCAAACACATCAAAGTAGGAGATAAGGTCTTTATAAATTGCATTGCCTATAAAGCCACTCGCTCCTAGAATTAGGATTCTATTATGTATGGTTTCAGTATTCAAAAAATAGCAGTTTTAAAAAATGGAGCGTTTTGTTTGTGTAGTAAATAGCTCCAAAGCTTGCATTCCAAGATAAGAATTTCCTTTTTCGTTAAGGCCGGGAGCCCAACATGTTATAGTAAATTCATTGGGTAACAAAGCTGCAATACCACCACCAACACCACTTTTTCCAGGTAATCCTACTTCAAAAGCAAATTCGCCGGCTTCATCGTAAAAACCGCAAGTAAGCATAATGGCATTAATACGTTTTACTTGATTTAAGGTAAGATGCGCTGTGTTTCGCATACACTTTCCGCGATTGGCAAAAAGATAAAACGCATTTGAAAGTTGTTCGCAGGTCATTTCGATAGAACATTGATGAAAGTAAAAATCAAGTACATCTTCCACTTCGTTTTCAAGGTTATCGAATGACTTAAGCAAGTTTGCTGCAGCATAATTATTAAAGCCTGTTTCGGCTTCACTAGCTGCTACTTTTTCATTATACCGTATGGATTGGTCGTTTGTTAAATCGCGGACATATTGAAGAAAGTCTTCTTTCGGATTGTCTAAATGCGATAACAACATATCGGCAATTACGATAGCCCCCGAATTAATTAACGGATTCCTCGGGATTCCCTTTTCCAACTCTAACAAAGCCATGTGGTTAAAAGGGTTTCCTGAGGGCTCCACATCCACACGGTCAAAAATCTTATTACCAACCAATGGAACAGCTCTCGAAAGCGTCAACACCTTTGAGATACTCTGTATAGAAAAGGGCTTATCCCAATCGCCTGAGCCGTATTTTTCACCATCAACTAAGTTTAGGAACATACCAAAATTAGTTTCTTTTACTTTTCCCAATTCTGGAATGTATGAAGCCACTTCGCCTTTTACAGCAGAGTGTTTCAAACTATTAGTGATGGTATCTAAAATGGCTTGGTAATCTATCATATTATCCTTTATAAAAAGGTGGTTTAACTATAGTCGCTGGAATTGCTTTTTTACGAACTTGAATAAAAATTTCTGTACCTAGTTTACTGTGTTCTTTACCAACGTAGCCTAAGCCAATCCCTTTATTTAACGAAGGGGACATGGTTCCACTGGTTACATGGCCAATTTTAATTCCTTCAGCATCTACAATATCATAGCCTTGACGTGGAATGCCTCGCTCGTTTAGTTCAAAAGCTATTAATTTACGGGTAATACCTTCTTCTTTTTGTTTTTGTAAAGCTTCGGAATTGATAAAATCATTATTAAACTTTGTAATCCAGCCTAATCCTGCTTCGATGGGCGAAGTGGTATCATCAATATCGTTTCCGTACAAGCAGAATCCCATTTCTAAGCGAAGCGTATCTCTAGCAGCCAAACCAATGGGCTTAATACCATAGTCAGCACCCGCTTCAAGTACTTTTGTCCAAACTTGTTCTACTTCAGTATTTTTACAATAAATTTCAAAACCACCACTTCCGGTGTAACCCGTGGCACTGATAATTACATGCTCAGCACCTCCAAAGTCTGAAACTTTAAAATTATAAAATTTAATTGCACTTAAATCCTCCGAAGTAATAGACTGCATCGCTTCCACAGCTTTTGGTCCCTGAATAGCGAGTAGTGAGTAGTCTTCTGAAATATCAAGTAATTCGGCATTCATTGAATTGTGTGAAGAAATCCAATCCCAATCTTTTTGAATGTTTGAAGCATTCACCACTAACAGCCACTTTTCAGCGTTAAAACGATAGATAATTAAATCGTCTACAATACCACCTGTAGCATTCGGCATACACGTATACTGCGCTTGTCCGTCTACCAATTTTGAAGCGTCATTGGTTGTTATTTTTTGAATTAAATCTAACGCATGAGGTCCTAAAACTAAAAATTCTCCCATATGCGAAACATCAAAAACGCCAAGATTATTACGAACGTTTTCGTGTTCAATAGTAATACCCTCGTAGGAAACAGGCATGTTATATCCTGCAAACGGAACCATTTTAGCCCCTAATTGCTCATGTATGTGTGAAAGTGCTGTGTTTTTCATCGTAAAATAAACTTTTCGCAAATGTATTACATCTATATAAGGTAACGAACTTTTTAATTGTTTGTTTTCAATATCCCCATCTTGAAGTTGGATTGGAACCTCTTGTTGTTATTGATGCAATGCGTATCTTTACTAAAAGAAGAATTCAATAAAAAAAATAAATTCCGTGAAGATATTTTCAGCAAAACAATTAAGTGAAGCCGATACATTAACTACAGAAAAACATAACATAAGCTCTTTAGACTTAATGGAGCACGCGGGTTCGCAAGTATTTAATTGGTTGCATCAACGCTTACAAGGAGCCAAAATGCCTATTCATATATTTTGTGGTATAGGCAATAATGGAGGCGACGGGTTAGTAGTAGGTAGGTTGCTTATCGAAAAAGGGTATAACGTTCATATTTACATTGCTAACTTTACCGATAAGCGTTCAAAATGTTTTTTAATAAACTATGATCGCATTAAAGAAACGACCAAGGATTGGCCACTCTTGATGACTTCAGAAAAAGAATTTCCTGAAATTAATGATAACGACATTATAATTGATGCATTGTTCGGTATTGGTCTCAATCGCCCGCCAGAAGGTTGGTTAAAACCATTAATTCAACATATAAATAAAAGCCACGCTTTTACTTTATCGATTGATATTCCTAGCGGATTATACGCTAATCAAGCGTTAGAAGATCCTGAAGCGGTTATAAAAGCAAATCATACCCTAACTTTTCAAGCGCCTAAATTAGCTTACTTTTTACCCGAAACAGGTAAATTTGTTCCTTTTTTCGATATCATCGATATTAATTTAGATCCTGAATTTTTACACAAAACAGATGGCCTAGCGCAATTAATTGGAAAACAACAAGCGCAACAATTTTATAGACCTCGACTAGCTTTTGACCATAAAGGAACTTATGGACATTCGCTAATTGTAGCCGGAAGTTATGGAAAAATAGGTGCCGCCGTATTGAGCACAAAAGCAGCATTTAGAATTGGTGCGGGACTCGTTTCAGTATTTACGCCTGAATGTGGGTATAATATTCTCCAAACAGCTGTACCGGAAGCAATGACCATTACCGATACGGAAGATGATTTTATTACTAATATTGATTTTGATATAAAGCCTTCTGCTATTGGAATAGGGATGGGAATTGGAAAAAAGCAAGAAACGGTTTCAGCATTAGAAACATTATTTAAAAAATCGGAAGCTCCGATGGTGATTGACGCCGATGCTTTGAATTGTATTTCTGAAAATGAAAAATTACTAAAGGTACTTCCGAAGCATGCTATTTTAACGCCCCATCCGGGCGAATTAAAACGATTAATAGGGGAGTGGAGCGATGATTATGACAAACTAGAAAAAGCCAAAGCGTTTTCAAAAAAACATAAGGTTGTCCTTTTAATTAAAGGCGCACATACCGTCATTGTTTTTGAAGATAAGTTATATATAAATACCACTGGAAACCCTGGAATGGCAACAGCAGGGAGTGGCGATGCCTTAAGTGGCATTCTTACAGGGTTGCTTTCTCAAGGGTACGATGCGCTATTGGCAGCTGTTTTTGGCGTTTATTTACATGGTACAGCCGGCTCTATTGCTTCTCAATCTAAAGGGTATGAGGCGGTAATGGCAACAGACATCATAGAAAACTTAGGCAATGCCTATGTGAGTTTATTTGAAAAGCCTAAACAACAAGAACCTGAGAATAAACAATAGAATTAAAAAGTCCGCTGTTTTAAGGAAAACAGCGTTATCTAGCCATAAAGCTACAATACCGAATCGAACAACGGTCTAATTTCATCACTGGAAGGTCTCGGTGCGTTTGCTGATACAATGTTTCCTTCTTTATCTATTAAAATAAAACGCGGAATACCCAAAATAGCATAATCTGTAACAAACTTTGACTTCCAATTGTTATCAGCAAAGAGTTGAGTACCTCCCAATTCTTTTGCTTCAATCATTTTTTTCCATTTTGTATGGTCTTTTTGCACATCTATAGAAATACTTACAAACTCCATGTCTTTCCCGCTGTATTCCTCTTCAATTTCTTTTAAATGTGGGATTTCTCGTATACACGGCCCACACCAAGTTGCCCATACATCTATATAAACATTTTTACCTTTTAAATCGGCAAGACTTGTAGTACCCCCTTTATTATTTTCATAATTAAAAGTTGGCGAAGGGCTTCCTTTCGTTAAAACCTTTACTGTATTATACCGATCTGTTATTTTTTTTAAATTCTCTGGATTTGGATTGCTATTTTTATAGATGGCATACGCTTGCTCCATAGACTCATTAGCTTGTAAACTATATTGTAAATAATTGAACATAAGCTTATCTTTTGCATATCCATCTGGCAAGCTTGCATCCAGTTCTTTTAAAAAAGCCAAGCTGTAGTCTGTATCATTTTCATTACTAGAAGCTTCTGCAAGCCTGCTGTAATGTGTTTCAATCATTTGTTGATACGCACTTGAATTTCTATATGCAGTGGTATCTGCAAAATCAGTATTTTGTAAAGGATTGTAAAAATCTTCTGAAACTTTAAAATCTTTCGCTTCAGAGTAGTATTTATGATAGTTTTCAAACCTTTCAATTTTTGAAATATATTCATATTCCAGCTCTTTTTTTTCTGTCGCTAGAAATGCCTTATTTTTAATATCACTCGCCATTAGCAGACTGTCTTCCTTTTTTTTGAAACGATTTAAAGCAGTCATAAAATCATTTTCTGAAGCGCTATAAAGTTTGGGTATGTCAAGTGTTTCTTCTGTTGCCAAATACTTTTTTGCTAAGTAATTATTTTCTTGTGATAGATCACCTGAATAAGTAATCGATTCATCAAACTCATCTGCATCTAGAGATATGGATAGATCTTTTCCTTTTTCAAGATAAACAGCGGTACGTTCACGCCCTACATATAAGTTGTAATATCCATTATTTACAATAGCCAACGTGTCAGCAAAGCTTCCATCGTCAGCGATTTTGATATTCTTTGTAAATTCACCGGATCGTATTCTCAAGGTGTCTTCAGTAGTATTGTTGATTGTTCCATTTACAACACTATCTGTTTTCATTTCTTTTTCTGAACAAGAAAAAATTGAAAGTAAAAGAGTAGCTAAAAGTAATTTTTTCATTATCATGCTTTTAATTATCGATTAAATAAGGTTTAAATATAGCTTTATTTAAACACATGGAAACTTAAAAGAAATTGTATTTTTACAAAAATAACTCGCCAAGATTATGCAAGAAACCCATTATATAAGTAGTGAACTCTTAGATTTACCTGCTTTACACACTATTATTTCTACTAATAAAAAGCTTGAACTTTCAGATGAAGCTTTATTAAATATTAACAAGTCTAAAGAATATCTTAATAAAAAGATTGAAAATAATAAAACGCCCATCTACGGGATAAATACTGGGTTTGGTTCGTTATGTAATGTTGAAATTTCTTCAGAAAATTTATCGAAGTTACAAGAAAACTTAGTGATGTCACACGCTTGTGGAACAGGTGAATATGTGCCCAAACCGATTATAAAATTAATGTTGCTTCTAAAAATTCAATCATTAAGCTATGGATATAGCGGTGTTCAATTGCAAACTGTAGAACGACTTATTCATTTTTACAATGAAGATATTCTTCCGGTAATTTATTCGCAAGGAAGTTTAGGGGCTTCCGGAGATTTAGCTCCTTTAGCACATTTGGCTTTACCACTTATAGGAAAAGGAGAGGTTTATTATAATAATAAAAGAATTTCTTCGGAAAAGTTATTGAAAGAGTTAGATCTTCAACCTATAACTCTGGAAGCAAAAGAAGGGTTGGCATTATTAAATGGCACCCAATTTATGAGTGCTTACGGTGTTCATTTATTGCTAAAAAGCTATAAGCTTTCGTATTTGGCAGATTTAATTGGATCCCTTTCTATAGATGCATTTGATTGTAACATGAGCCCTTTTGATCCGCTTGTTCACTTAGTGAGACCCCACGGCGGACAAATTAAAACTGCTGAACATATTAGAGAGTTTTTAGAGGGGAGTGAAATAGGAGCCAAAGAAAAGAAAAACGTACAAGATCCGTACTCATTTCGATGTATTCCTCAAGTTCACGGTGCCACAAAAGACACATTAAAATTTGTACATAAAACATTTAAAACTGAAATAAACTCAGTTACCGATAACCCTAATATTTTTATTGCTGAAGATAAAATAATTTCTGGTGGAAATTTCCATGGGCAACCCTTGGCATTAGCATTAGATTACTTAAGTATTGCTTTTGCCGAGTTAGGAAACATAAGCGAACGGAGAACTTATCAATTAGTTTCCGGTTTACGTGGACTTCCAGACTTTTTGGTAAATAACCCAGGATTGAATAGTGGATTTATGATTCCGCAGTACACGGCAGCGAGTATTGTGAGCCAAAATAAACAGTTGGCAACCCCGGCATCTGTTGATTCTATTGTTTCGTCCAATGGGCAAGAAGACCATGTGAGTATGGGTGCCAATGCAGCAACAAAAGCATTACGTGTAATTGATAATATTGAAACTATTTTAGCAATTGAGTTGCTTAATGCTTCTCAAGCTATTGAATTTAGAAGACCTAAAAAATCATCGCCTTTATTGGAATCTCTTCTCACTTCTTTTAGAGAAACAGCTCCTTTTGTTGAAGAAGATAGAGTGTTAGCAAATGACATTCATGCTTCAGTAGCCTTTTTACAAAGCTTCACTATTGATGAAACGTTGCTTTTTAGTTAAACAGGGGTGTTCTGAATAACCGTATCAACCCAATTTGTTGCTTCATTAATTGTTTTAAAATGTTGAAAAGGTTTTTTTAGAAAAATCTTTTCAACTTCAACAGTAGATGCTTTAATATCTTCTGCAGAAACGACAGCAAAAGCAACTAAGTTTTCAATTTTTGAGGTTTCAAAATATATTCTTGGATCGACTGAGTAAGAATTAATTCTGTGCGTTATGTATCCAAAACTTTTATTATGGAAGTACTTTTCTGCAATTTCTATTAAAATATCATTGTATTCTGGTTTTACCGTAATACCCTCATTCATAACCAAAATCACGTAATTGTCGTAAACTTCAACTGTTCCAAAATCATATGTAATTTTAGTTATCATAAAATATTTAATTTGACATTAAGGTGAAAGTATACTAAAGGTACAAAAAAAATACCATGCAGCCTATGTTGAGAGTGCATGGTATCTTCAAAATGTGTAAAACCAACTAAGATTAAGACTCCGTTGTTTTCTTTTGTTTTTTAATCTTAATTGTTAACTCTTCTTTTTTAGTATCGAAATCCATCGTAATTTCATCTCCTTCTTGAAGGTTTGAGTTAATAATTTCTTCTGCTAAAGCATCTTCAATATACTTTTGAATCGCTCTTTTTAAAGGTCTTGCTCCATATTCTTTATCAAACCCCTTATCGGCTATATAATCTTTTGCTTTATTGGTAAGCGTTAAGTTATACCCTATATCTTTAATTCTAACAAATAGCTTTTCAAGTTCAATGTCAATAATTTTATGAATATCATCTCTATCAAGCGCATTGAAGACCATTACATCATCCACACGGTTTAAAAACTCTGGGGCAAACGTCTTTTTTAAAGCATTTTGAATAACACTCTTAGCATTTGCATCGGCCTGGCTTTCTCTTGCAGCAGTACCGAAACCAACTCCTTGACCAAAGTCTTTCAACTTACGGGCACCAATATTTGATGTCATAATGATGATTGTATTTCTAAAATCGATTTTGCGACCTAAACTATCGGTTAGATACCCATCGTCTAAAACTTGAAGTAACATATTGAATACATCGGGGTGCGCTTTCTCAATTTCATCTAACAATACAACTGCATAAGGTTTACGGCGTATTTTTTCGGTTAATTGCCCACCTTCTTCATAACCAACATACCCAGGAGGTGCTCCAATAAGGCGAGATACAGAAAATTTTTCCATATATTCACTCATATCGATGCGCACTAAGGCATTTTCCGAATCAAATAATTCACTCGCTAATACTTTAGCCAATTGCGTTTTACCAACTCCTGTTTGGCCTAAGAAAATAAACGAACCAATGGGTTTGTTTGGGTCTTTTAAACCGGCACGATTACGCTGGATGGCTTTCACCACTTTACTAACTGCTTCGTCTTGACCCTGTCTCTTATACACATCTCCGAGCCCACGAGACCTCTCTACATCTCG
>CAJXPE010000079.1 GCA_913057965.1 uncultured Marixanthomonas sp.
GGCAGCGTCAGATGTGTATAAGAGACAGTCAATGCACTAATTGCCATCATAAAAGACATCGAAAAAACGCAGACAAAACCGACTCTGGCAATGTTGCAAACACTTTTTATGGTTGACGAACCAAAAAAGAAACCGCTACTTTTAGAAAAGAAACTGTTTAAGAAAGAAGTCAAAAACTATTATGGAGAAAAAAGTGTTACTGACTTGAAAAACGAAAGCGAACATTAAGAAACAGATTGAAGACCTCAAATTAAATCAAAGCACACCAAATGCTATGAAGCCTTATGCGCATCGAAAAATATTGGTTTTAAGGATGTTTAGGCGAGTGTTTTTTAATACAATGACAACTTGTTTAGTAAAGCTATAAAAGTTCATTGGTGTTTTTAAAAACCACTTTAAAATTGATGTAATTAATTATTCTTCAAGTAGAAATTGTTTATGACTACTCTTTAGAAAAAGAAAATATTTGGCTGCCAGCCTTTTATGTTTATACTATTTATTATTGTTTATATATAGATACCAATGCTTGTCCAATAATGGGACGGTAGTCGGCCAAAATATGGTACGCTAGTATCCCGTGAGTAGTACAGAAGTTGTATCATATTTGGGACAGTTAAACTAAAGCAAATGAATTCATATTTTATGAAGATAATATCTCGTTACTTTTTTCTATTCTTTTTATCCTCTTTTTTCTTTTCAGCAGCCATTTTTCCCTGCAACATTTTCATATCCTCACTTACTTTTCGGTCCACAATTTTAGCATAATGTTGAGTCGTTCGCAAATCTTTATGGCCTAGCATTTTACTAACTGTTTCTAGCGGAACCCCATTTGACAACGTGACCGTTGTGGCAAAAGTATGACGCGCCAAATGGGTAGTCAAATTCTTTTTGATGCCGGCGAGTTCAGCAATTTCTTTTAGGTAAGCATTGGACTTCTGGTTACTTAATGTTGGGAGCACACAATTTCCATTCATTACCTTGGGATGATCTTGATACTTATCCAAGATAGCCAAAGCGGGAGGGAGCAGGGGGATTCCAAACTTTGCCTTGGTTTTGGTACGGGTGGCCTGAATCCATAAACTACCATCTAGATATTTGACTATATTATCTCGATTTAATTTTTGAACATCAATATAAGCTAGTCCAGTATAGCAACAGAAAACAAACATATCTTTTACCAAGGATAAACGCTGCCATTTTATCTCTATTTTAACAAGACGCTCTAATTCTTCCTTAGATAGAAACTCCCGCTCTACTGTTTTAAATTTGATTTTATAATTGTAGAAAGGGTCTTTAGTAATCCATTCATTACCTACGGCAACCCGGATAATCTTCTTGAAATTGTTGACATACTTTAGAGCTGAATTATGATTACAAGCCTTTTTCTCTTTTAAGAAATATTCAAAACCACGGATGAATTTGAGGTTTACATCTCGGACGGGAACATCTTCTTTTCCATAAGCATCCTGCACATACTCATAGATATGTTTTCTGGTAGTAAAATAACGTTTGTAGGTTCCAAGGGCAAATTCGATATTGATTAGCTTCTCCATTTGTTTATTATGCTCGTCAAAAATTTCGAGGAGCATTTTTGGTTTTTCTTTTTTGCCTAGGTAAAGATTTTTGAGGTCGAGCGCAGTAAAAGGTTGATTGGCATCTATCAACTTCTCGTGTATCTTATTTATACGACTTCGTACCTTATCTAAATATATATTTAATTCTCGTGCTTCGGAACTCGTCCCACGCAATTTATTCGTCCGAGAATCCCATCTTTGAGGATCAACTTTACGGGAAACGCTCAATTCACTACGTTTTCCATTTACAGTTAGCCTTAGGTATAGCGGTACTTTCAAGCCATTTTCGGTTTTGTCTCTTTTTAAGTAAAATAGGTGTGAGAATGAAGTGTTCATTTTTGGTGACTTTTTAACACCGATAAAGATACTAAATGATCAAAAATAAATTTTCATATTTAACATATAATCAGTCGGTTACATCTAATTCGGTGAGTACTTTTTACTAAATATTTTACTCACCGAATAGGTGACTTTTTATATGCTATTATTTGCCATTAAATGATATTATAAAAAATTAAAAACCCTGTAAATCAATTATTTACAGGGTTTTTGTAATGACTTGGTAGTCAAAAAGTGGAGCCGGGGAGATTCGAACTCCCGTCCAAACGCGCAATTATACTGCCTTCTACATGCTTAGTTTCCAATTGGATTTTCGTGGGCTTGCCGGTCGGAAACTACCAACGCACCCCTTATCTTCGCTCAAGTTTCGCAAGTGCATCAAAGCCCTGCACAAGCTAGGTTTACTTTTACGAAGTCACTAAACCAAACGCCGTAAACCAAGGCCTTTGAGTGACTTCCTGCATGCCCGTCTTACGGGCCGAGGCATATCCTACTATAATTCAGATTATGCTGCTAGGGCGTAGTTATTCTCGCCGTTTAAAAAAGTTTGAAACATGATATTTACGAGCTGTGTCCCGGCGCTCGGCATGCTTACAATACAATTAGACCCGCTGTCAAAACCAGTCGGCCCCTTTTTAAGTAAACAATAGCTGGTGTGCGATAATTAGTAGTCAAACTACCAACTAGCTTCTACTAGCTAATGACTAACAAAGATACATGAAAAACCATATCTTTGATGCTGTCTGTTCAAAAATGAAAAGACATTATTAATTATACAAAAAACATTCCAAATGGCAGTAACCTTTGCACTTATTAAAGAACGTAAAAATCCACCCGACCGCCGTGTCGTTTTTTCACCTATAATGTGTCAAGAAGTCATTAAACAGTACCCTGAAGCTCAAATTGTTGTGGAAAGATCTGATATTCGGATTTTTAAAGATGAAGCGTATAGAAAAGTAGGTGTGGACGTACAAGAGGATATTTCAGAAGCAGATGTGCTTTTAGGAGTAAAAGAAGTACCCGTAGCGGCTTTGATTCCGAATAAAAAATACTTTTTCTTTAGCCACACTATCAAAAAACAACCCTATAACCGGGAATTATTACAAGCTATTCTTCAGAAAAAGATAGAATTATACGATCACGAAACCATTACAAAAGCCAGCGGAAGTCGCTTAATTGGTTTTGGGCGTTATGCCGGATTGGTTGGAGCCTATAATGGGTTTAGGGCCTTAGGATTACGCGATAAACTATTCAATTTAGAAAAAGTAGACGTATTGCCTGACCTTGATGCCGTAAAAGAAGAATTGGATAAAATAAAAATCCCTACCATTAAAATTGTCCTTTCCGGAAATGGAAAAGTGGCGCATGGAGCGAAAGAAATATTAGACTATTTAAAAATTAAAGAAGTTAACGTACTTGATTATTTGACTAAAGATTTTGATGAAGCCGTTTTCTGTATGATTGATGTGTTGGATTACAACAAACGCACAGATGGTTTACCCGGGAAAAAACAAGAGTTTTATAATGACCCTTCTGGATATGAAAGTGATTTTATGCGCTTTGCCACAGTGAGTGACTTTTTTATTGCCGGACATTTTCATGGAGAAGGAGCACCTTATTTATTTACAAGGGAAGATGCCCGCAATCCACATTTCAATATCAATTTGGTGGCCGATGTGTCATGCGATATTGATGGGCCCGTTGCTAGCACCATACGGCCTTCTACCATAGCAGATCCGTTTTATGGGTATGACCCTATTACCGAGAAGGAAACTTTTTATGATATTCCTGGCTCGATAACTGTCATGGCAGTAGATAATTTACCTTGCGAATTGCCTAAAAATGCCAGTGAAGGTTTTGGAGAAATGTTTTTAGAGAGTGTCATCCCAGCTTTTTTTAATGGTGATAAAGATGGTATCTTGGCCCGAGCTAAAATGACCACCAGTGAAGGTAAATTAGCAGAAAATTTCAGCTATTTACAAGATTATGTAGATGGGAAAGATTAAATTTTCTTTAAAAGAATTGGATTTTGTGTTTGAAATTCAATCATCCTGCCAAAAAAATCTTTTAACCCTGAATATGCTTGTACGGTAAAATTAGACTCTGTGAGTTTAAAACTAAACCGAATATTAATTTTGTTTCCTGTTTGTGTATAAATAGCGGTGCATTCGCCAATATTATCAAACAATTTTATGGTTTTATTCTCTGGAAGTTGTTCAACAGTATATTTATCCTCCAAGTCTATCGAAATTAAATAGGTTGTTGCAATTGGATACCCAAAGTTTATAGGAAAATTTCTCTCTTCAGATTTGAACGGGTTTTCAGTGAAAAGTGTTTCAAAGAAATAAGGGTTTAAATAGATTTTATCTCCGACTGCTTCGGTATCTAAAGTTACCTTATAGTCTATTTTTAAAGGTTCATTTAAATCTTTTTTATTCTCTACTAATAAATCACTTATTTGAATAGCGGAATTTTCACTTTCTTTTTTACTTATATATTCTTGAGTATTATACCGGTATATTTTTTGTCGTTCATTTATTGCTACATAGCCTGTGTGAACCTCTTTAATGGCACCGCTAAATGTGTTGTTTTCTGAAGGGGTTAGTTTAGCATTTACATAATACAGGTTTTTCTTATTAGGCTCTAAAGGGTACCAATAACTCCCATTTTTAAAATCCATAACCCGTCCTTTAAAGTTTAGATCTTCAAATGGAATTATACCAAAAGGAACTTGTGGATGTATTGCGTCTAAAAGATATTTTTTGTCTTTAATGGTCAGTAAAACAATAGGTTGATTAAAATCTGTTAATACTGGGTACATAAATGTTGGTAACCCATTATCCCTTGTTGAAATGAGCATTAGTTTTGCATCAAGTTCTGCTGCTTGTAATGCATTGATAAGTGATAAATTTATTTCGCCCGTGTTACCTACCTTTTCTTCAAAAGCATCTCGAACCCTAACCTCGTTAAAGAGTCGTTTTTTTCCATTCCATTTAAAATGATTTTGTATAAAAGTATAAATGGATTTGGCTTTTTCTAAGTCATCAGGGATTGTTAATATTTTTTCGGGGAGGTTTCTTTTAAAAAAATTATTGTTTTTTAATTGACGCCCTATATCTTTATCCGTTTTAAATTCGTGTTCAACATCTTTCCAGGTTTTAGAATAAGTGTTTTTTATTCCGCTATAATCTAAAAAGTCTCTTAATTCATATTGTATACTAGCTATATAGTTACTTTTAGCTAGCATGTATTTTTCTTCTTTAAAAGCTGGAATATTTGCCATAGCATATACTACTGCTTCACAGTCTGCAGCAGTATATCCTTCTACTTGAAAACAGTTCTTTTTAAGCGAAACATCTTCCACATCCAATTTCCTACTTCCTTTTAAAACACGTTTGTAATTAAAATTTCCAGGTATTTCATTTACAAACTCACTATACAGAGTTGGAAATTTATTCTGAAAGTACCATCCTCTAAAATTAAAAAAGAAAGGGGATTCAATGGTATATTCAAACTCCAATACACTACCATCTTTAATATCTGGAAACGTAAACCGTATTACTTTATAATCTTTTGATTGATTTATGGTGAAAATATCATCTTTGGCTACATATTTTTTTAAAATACCATTATGGGTAACGGCTTTTAGATTAGTAGTTTTTTCTTCACTGTTTTTACCAACAAGTAAGGGAATTTCAATAGTTCCCTCGTTAAATTTTTTTGCATCTATAACCTTGATTTTTCTGTATAACTTTTTTACTAGACGTATATACCGGTTGCTTATAACTTCAAAATGATAATCTCCTTGTTCAAATAAAATCACGGCTGTTGCTTCTGGATCTTTAGAAAAGGAAGTTATAGAAAGCTCTTTTTCCGTTGGCTTTCCAAATTCTGAGGTCTGTCGTTGTTGTGCTTGTAATTGACTGTTGATTAAGTAGGTTAATAGAAATAAGGCGGTTATATGTTTCATGGGATACAAGTAAAAGCACCAAATATACTAATTTGAAATGAACAGAAAACAGGAAAAACCCTATTCAAAAAACAGGAAAAACCCTCTTGAAAATCAAAACATATTATCGCACCTTTATTGAATAATTAATCAATGCTAAATTAATTGGGGAGTTAATAAAGCGATTATACAAAAAGACTACTTTTTTAAGTGGTCTTTTTTTTATGAATAATGTTAAAACAGGAAAAACCCTCTTTAAATTAGGTGTTTTCACCTATTGCATACATAGCTGCTTTGTCTCATCTTTGTGATAGCTAAATTAATTGGGGAGTTAATAATAGCGATTATATGGGCTGCCAATTTTATGTTGACAGCCCTTTTTTTTTATCAAGAAACTTATAATTTATTTTTAGCCAGATTATAGTTTAAAAAGAAAACCTGCTTGAAGAAGGCAGGTTTTTTTATAATAGGTTTTGACGTTTTGGTTGCTATAATGTGTTTATTGTTTTTCGAATCGCAACTAAATCAGTCAATAGTTTTTCAAGTTTTGAAATATCAAGCATATTAGCACCATCGCTTTTTGCATTCGACGGGTCAAAGTGAGTCTCAATAAATAAACCATCTACTCCTGTTGCGATTCCAGCTCTAGCAATAGTGCTGATCATTTCGGGACGTCCGCCTGTTACACCAACGCTCTGATTGGGTTGCTGGAGGCTATGTGTTACATCTAAAACTGTAGAGGCATATTGTTTCATAGTAGGAATACCTCTAAAATCCACCACCATATCCTGATAGCCAAACATGGTTCCACGATCGGTAATCATGACTTTCTCGTTTCCGCTATCGGTCACTTTTTTAGCAGCGTGTTGCATGCTTTCCGGGCTCATAAATTGGCCTTTTTTTAAGTTAACTACTTTTCCGGTTTTTGCGGCAGCCACAACTAAGTCTGTTTGACGGACCAAAAAAGCAGGTATTTGTAACACATCTACATATTCTGCAGCTAGAGCGGCATCACTACTTTCATGGATATCGGTAACGGTAGGAATATCGAATGTTTCAGAAACTTTTTGAAGTATTTTCAAAGCCTTTTTATCTCCAATACCGGTAAAACTATCTATCCGACTCCGGTTCGCTTTTTTAAAACTGCCTTTAAAAATGTACGGAATTTCTAATGTGTCGGTTATTTTAAGAACCTTTTCAGCAATTCGCATTGCCATATCTTCACCTTCAATGGCACAAGGACCAGCCAATAGAAAGAAGTTGTTGGAGTTGGTGTGCTTCAGTTTTGGGATTAAATCAAGTTTCATAGCTTTTATTTCTTTTGCAAAGATAGCGAATTCGGTTTTCAGGAAAACACTTCAGTTTTTAGTATTTCAGAAAAATAAAAAAAAAGCAATATCTATTTGCTAAAAATATAACAAGAAGTATAGCGTATTATCTCATTAATTAACAGTACTTTTGCGCCCGCGAACACCAAAGCCAGAAATAACAAATAAAAACAATGGCTATTTACTGAAAGTGAAGGTGTTTCAGTTTAAAAACAGCAACATTATGAATATTAAAAACATCGCCATTATTGCGCACGTTGACCACGGTAAAACTACCTTGGTAGATAAGATTATGCACCACTGTAGCTTGTTTCGTGAAAACGAACAAACGGGGGAGCTAATTTTGGATAATAATGACTTGGAGCGTGAACGCGGTATTACCATAACCTCTAAAAACGTTTCGGTAAAATATAAAGACACTAAAATTAATATCATCGATACGCCTGGTCACGCCGATTTTGGTGGAGAAGTAGAGCGAGTATTGAATATGGCAGATGGTGTTTTATTATTGGTAGATGCCTTTGAAGGCCCGATGCCACAAACACGTTTTGTACTTCAAAAAGCAATTTCACTTGGGTTGAAACCATGTGTAGTTGTAAACAAAGTAGATAAAGAAAACTGTACGCCAGATGAAGTACACGAAGCTGTTTTTGATTTAATGTTCGAATTAGGTGCTGAAGAATGGCAGTTAGACTTCCCAACCGTATATGGTTCGGCTAAGAATAACTGGATGAGTGACGATTGGCAAAAGCCAACCGATTCTATCGAGCCAGCGTTGGATATGGTTTTAGAACACGTTCCATCACCTAAAATTGAAGAGGGTACAACTCAAATGTTGATTACTTCATTAGACTACTCTTCATTTACCGGTAGAATTGCAATTGGTCGTTTACAGCGAGGTACTTTAAAAGAAAATATGCAAGTAACTCTTGTAAAGCGTGATGGTACTAAAGTAAAAAGTAGAATTAAAGAATTACATACTTTTGAAGGTTTAGGCCGGATAAAAGTAGAAGAAGTGCAAGCGGGTGATATTTGTGCGTTAGTAGGTCTTGAAGGATTTGAAATTGGTGATACCGTTGCCGATCTTGAAAATCCAGAAGCATTGCAAACCATCGCTATTGATGAACCAACCATGAGTATGTTGTTCACCATTAACGATTCTCCTTTCTTCGGAAAAGATGGAAAATTTGTTACATCTCGCCACGTAAAAGAGCGTTTGGAGCGCGAATTAGAGAAAAACTTAGCATTGCGACTAAATAAGACAGATAGCGCCGATAAGTTTTTGGTATTTGGTAGAGGGGTATTGCACCTTTCGGTTTTAATTGAAACGATGCGTCGTGAAGGATATGAACTTCAAATTGGACAACCACAAGTAATTATCAAAGAAATCGACGGTAAAAAATGTGAGCCGGTTGAAGAATTAACGATCGATCTTCCTGAAGAAGTAAGCGGTAAAGCCATTGAAATGGTAAGCTTACGTAAAGGCGAAATGCTAAGTATGGAGGCTAAAGGCGAACGAATGGTCTGTAAATTCAATATTCCTTCAAGAGGAATTATTGGTTTGCGAAACCAATTGTTGACAGCAACGGCAGGTGAAGCTATTATGACACACCGTTTCTTAGAGTACCAACCGCTAAAAGGAGGTATTCCTGAAAGACAAAACGGTAGTTTGGTGTCTATGGAAAAAGGAAAAGCGATACCGTATTCTATAGATAAGTTACAAGATCGTGGACGCTTTTTCGTAGATCCAGGAGAAGATATTTACGAAGGTCAAGTAATTGGTGAAAACTCACGTCAGGATGATATGACAGTGAATATCACAAAAACCAAAAAGTTGAGTAACGTACGTTCTTCAGGAGCTGATGATAAAGCCAAGATTGTTCCGGCTATCAAGTTTTCATTAGAAGAAGCGTTAGAATATATTCAGAAAGATGAGTATGTTGAGGTTACACCAAATCACCTTCGTCTTAGAAAAGTATACTTAAAAGAAGTAGATAGAAAACGAAATAAAATAATGTAATTTATTTCTGAAATTTTATAGAAGAAACCACCGTCATATTGATGGTGGTTTTTTTGTTTTAATAAAACCGCTACTCGGAAATCGATTCTTTTGTTGAAAGATACTTTTTGCTTATTGCATTCAACAACACAAATACAACAAAGAATAACACCCAATCATTATAAAAAGTAAATCGCTTTAAGGTGTGCATACCAATGGCCACTACAGCCATATTGCTTAGCGTAATACACGTTACAAAAGCAATTGCTTTAAATATGGTTGTCTTTTGGGTATTGATTTTGCTAAGTCCGAAAAGGAACAAAATGATATACAGCAACACATACTTAGAATTCTCAAATCCGTAAATAAAGTTTTTAATATAAATGGTAGCCCACGCTTTAAAATTATCCAGTATTAAGGGGAGTGCCATCGCCGTAGTGGTTTTATCAATTTTGATTAATGCATCATCTTCCGAAAGGTCTGGTTCATATAATTCTCTGCCAATAGGATAAATTGTTGAATTTGCAATTCTGGCAAAATTGGATATGTAATGTGAAATAACATCATCACCACTAGAAAGTGCCGCTTCTTCATTGTAACTGTTCTGTTCTATTTCAGAATAAATGGCGTTGAAATATATTTTTTCTTCTTCCGAAGTATAAATAGAAGCGTCTTCTTTATCGGCTACATACATAGCTGGAGCCAATAAGTGAATGCCCGTCCAAGGAGTATTGGTAAAATGGCCATGAACCAATTTATGATAACTGCTATCGGTTAACGAAACAAGAAAGGGTAGTAAAACTAAGGTTATTAGGTATGGAATATGCTTTTTAAAAGTCTTTGTTTTAAAGCCAATCCACAGTAATATGGCAATGCCAATAGGAACAAAATAAAGAAACTGTTTTCTGGTAAGTAATAATATAAATAGGAAAATAAGTCCGTATCCTAGGTGTTTAGTGCGCTCTTTAAAAAAGAAAATTATAAAGTGAATTGTTGTCAATAAATATAGCGGGTAGGCAATGGCTTCAGTTAATACGTTATTGGCAATGCGATGATTATACACATACGGAATTATAAAAATAGCTGTTAAACCTAAATACCATATTGTTTGTAAGTTAACCTGTTTTCGAAGTTGAAGGATAAAAAACCAAATTGCATACAAGCCTATACCTAATTGCAATATTTTTAACGCAGATTGAAAGTAGTTTCCAAAAACAGCCTTAACAAAGCCCACAAACAATGGATATACCGGCGTACGGTTAAAATACATCTCTATATAGCCATAAGAGTCTGGATGGAGTGTTATAGGTCTTGATAACACAACTATGGAAGTTATTATAAATATGACGCCAATATAAATCTGAAATTTTTTAGAAAGGAAAGAAAAATCCGCCATATAGTATATACATTGTAAAACCGTTGCTAAAAGTAAAAATAATTTTAGATTTACATGGCGTAACCAATATTAGTTTCTTGAATAGACCTAAAAATAATAACAAGCCTGAATTTAAGGTGCAACAATATACTGCTTCGCATAAAGCGGAATGGAATGATTTTATCGGCTCGGCAAAAAATGCCACTTTTTTATTCAACCGAAATTTTATGGAGTACCACAGTGATCGATTTGACGATTTTTCACTGCTAATTTATAAAGATGATAAACTGTACGCGGTTTTACCAGCTAATAAAAAAGGGGATGCGGTTATTTCGCACCAAGGATTAACCTACGGAAGTTTTGTGCTTCAGGAGAAAGCAAAGCTATTATACGCTTTTGAAGCTTTTAAAGCAACGCTCGAATTTTTATATGCTGAAGGCATTAAAACCCTTGATATTCGTGTTATCCCCACATTTTATAACAGCCTTCCGGCCGATGAGTTGGCGTATTTTCTGTTTAAAGCAGAAGCAAAACTGATAAAACGCGACGTATTGATGGTGATAGACTATGCCAATAAACTGCGCTTTCAGAAAAATAGGAGGGAAGGTATCAACAAAGCAGTCCGTAATGGACTAACGGTGCAAATTGACGATAATTACGAAGGATTTTGGAATGAAATTTTAATCCCAAACCTTCAGAAAAAGCACGGAGTAAAACCCGTTCATAGCTTGGAAGAAATTGAATTATTGGTTTCACGTTTTCCAAAAAATATTAAGCAGGTAAATGTATATAAAGATGAAAAAATAGTCGCTGGGACAACAGTTTTCTTAACAAAAACAACCATTCATCCGCAGTATGTTTCTGGCAATGTGAATAAAAATAGCTACGGACTGTCTCTTATACACATCTCCGAGCCCACGAGACCTCTCTACATCTCGT
>CAJXPE010000080.1 GCA_913057965.1 uncultured Marixanthomonas sp.
GAGATGTAGAGAGGTCTCGTGGGCTCGGAGATGTGTATAAGAGACAGTGTATTTTTGATACAGAAGAAATTGAAAAATGATACATACTATTTGTTATGTAAGCAGTGCATCTCGCGAGTTAAAAGAAAACGAGCTGGAAAAACTATTTTACAATACCCAAACCAACAATAGTAATGCAAATATTACAGGAGCTTTACTGTATTACTACGGAAATTTTCTACAAGTTTTAGAAGGCGAAAAAGATACCCTCTTAGCCCTTTTTGAAAAAATTAAAAAGGACAAGCGCCATAAAAACATTATAACCATCTTTAACAAACAAAACGAACATCGTATCTTTGAAGCATATAAATCCGGTTTCAGCATTATTAAAACTAAATCTGATTTAAAAAACTTAAATGAATATTTAAATAAAACAAAAGATACCACACCTTTTTCAACAAGTGTATTAGGTCTTTTAGAACCCTTTTTAATATAAATTATGAGCCAAACTATCATTGCACCTTCCATCCTAGCCGCAGATTTTGCCAACCTTAAGAAAGATGTTGACATGGTAAATAACAGTGAAGCAGATTGGTTCCACTTAGATGTTATGGATGGTGTTTTTGTTCCAAATATTTCTTTTGGGATGCCTGTTATTGAAGCTATTTCAAGACACGCTACAAAACCGTTGGATGTTCACTTAATGATTGTTCAGCCAGAACGATATGTAAAAGATTTTGCCCTATTAGGCACTAACACACTAACGGTCCACTATGAAGCCTCAACGCATTTACATAGAACACTACAAGCTATCAAGGCAGAAGGTATGCAAGCGGGCGTAGCTTTAAATCCACACACTAACATTTCAGTTTTAAAAGATACAATTCAAGATATTGACTTGGTTTGCATGATGAGTGTAAATCCTGGATTTGGCGGTCAATCCTTTATTGAAAACACCTATGAAAAGGTAAAAGAGTTGAAAAAACTTATTTCAGAAAAAGGAGCTGCTACCAAAATTGAAATTGATGGCGGCGTAACTAATAAAAATGCCAAGCAGTTGGTAGAAGCCGGTGCAGATGTATTGGTAGCAGGAAGCTACGTTTTTGGTTCAGAAAACCCAACTGAAACCATCAAGAATCTCGGCACTCTTGTTAGGTAAATATAAGCACATCTTATAGCAAAGTAAGGTGTTGAACAAGGCTTTTGTTATCTTTGCTGTAAAAGAACACATTGACTACCGAAAAAGAAGTCCTTATTATAGGCGCCGGCCCAATTGGAATTGCTAGCGCCCTCGAATGTAAAAAAAACAACCTAGATTATATAGTGGTAGAAAAGGGGACTTTGACAAACTCCATTTACAACTATCCACTAAATATGACTTTCTTTTCAACTTCTGAAAAATTGGAAATTGACGGCATTCCATTTATTAGCAATAATCCAAAACCTACCCGAAACGAAGCTTTGGAATATTACCGACGAGTTGCTACTTCAAACAACTTGAACATTAATTTATATGAAACCATTACCGAGGTTAAAAATGAAACAGATGGAAGTTTCACGGTCACTTCAGATAAAAAAAAATACCGTGTAAAAAATATTGTAGTCAGCACAGGGTTTTATGACATTCCTAAATTATTGGATGTCCCAGGAGAGAATTTGCCTAAAGTTTCACACTATTACAAAGAAGCGCATCCTTTTGTAATGCAAAACAGCATAATAGTTGGCGCTAGTAATTCTTCAGTAGATGCCGCTTTAGAAATTTGGCGCAAGGGAGGAAATGTTACCATGATAGTTCGAGGACCCAGTATTGGGGAGCGTGTAAAATATTGGGTAAAGCCAGACATTGAGAACCGTATTAATGAAGGAAGCATTAAAGCCTATTTTAATTCAGAGATAAAAGAAATAAAAGAATCTGAAGTAATTGTTGAAACACCAAACGGCAAACAAAGCATACCCAATGATTTTGTAATTGCGTTAACCGGGTATCGCCCCAATTTTAAATTTCTTGAAACACTGGGGATCGAATTATCCAAAGAAGGCAACTATTTTCCAAAATACAACCCTGAAACCATGGAAACCAATGTTCCTAATTTATATTTGGCTGGTGTTATTTGTGGTGGTATGGAAACCCACAGATGGTTTATTGAGAACTCAAGAATTCATGCCACTATAATCGCAAAACATATTTCAAAAAAAAGTAAAATTCAGAAAAAGTAAAACTAAACGCTTACCTGATTTTTTATATAGCGTATAGAAAAAGGAGTTGTAAAGCATTCCGCTGTTTTTTTACCAATCACATTAAAAAAATAATCATACGGTTATCTATGCATAAAGATGGGTTCGGTATAACATCATTTTCTCTGCTTAAGATTTTTCCAATTAAGATTAGAACTTCTCTTCTTTATATAACAACTTAATTTCTTTGTTCTATTAATTGCAGTTATAAAATAATCACAATTATCAAAAGAGTGCTTAGTTAAAATATTAACTAAAAAAATTCTATCTGCATTTGCTTAATTCTGAAAAAATTAAGGTTTAAAACTTTTAAAATATCAAGCAAAAGATGCTAAAATCAATAAAATAAAGGGTTTTCAGCAGGTTACATTTACAATATAACTTTTAAACATTTGATTATTAACCACATAAATATTTGTTAAAATAGTGGTAAAAAATTTAACGTTTATTCGCTGTAAAAAGCATGGAATTTGAATAGTTTTGTAACAAGCTTAACAAAAAATACATATATGAGACAAAAATTTAAAATTCTGTTAACGTTACTGTCTTTCGTAATGGTGCAAACTATGTTTGCTCAAGAGAAAGAAATCACGGGATCAGTACAAGATGCGTCCGGAGTTCCTTTACTAGGAGTAAACATTTTAGTAAAAGGTAGCTCAACAGGGACACAAACCGATTTTGATGGAAATTACACCATTGAAGCATCGGCCGGCGAAACCTTAGTATTTAGTTACGTAGGGTATACGCCAAAAGAGATGGTTGTAGGCGAAAGCAGTACAATCGATGTAGTTCTTGAGCAAGGAGAAGCTCTTGAAACAGTAGTAGTAACCGCTCTTGGTATTTCTAGAGAGAAGAAAACTTTAGGATATGCAACTGAGACAGTTGAAGGCGATGAAGTAAATACTGTTACTGCAGGTGGAAACGTTGCCAACTCATTATCTGGTAAAGTTTCTGGTGCACAAGTTAGAAGAAATGGTAACTTAGGTGGTTCTACCAACATTATTTTACGTGGTACCAACTCGCTTACAGGTAATAACCAAGCGTTATTTGTTGTAGATGGAGTTATTATTGACAACTCTAACACAAACACCGCAGGACAACAACAAGCAGGAGCTGGTTTTGACTACGGTAATGCTTCATCAGATATTAACCCAGAGAACATTAAAAGTATTAACGTTCTTAAGGGTGCTGCTGCAACAGCATTATATGGTAGTCGTGCTTCAAACGGTGCTATTATCATTACCACTAAAAAAGGTACTGAGCAAAAAGGTCTAGGTGTATCTGTAAGTACAGGTATTCAAGTTGGTAAAGTAAACAGAGAAACTTTCCCAGAGTACCAAGATCAATACGGTGCAGGTTATGGAGCCTTTTACGGAGGAAGCAACCCTTACTTTTTTGAAGAAGATATAGATGGTGATGGTCAATTAGACCTAGTAGCACCTTTAACAGAAGATGGTTCTTATGGTGGAGAGTTTAACGGTCAATTAGTGTATCAATGGGATGCATTTTTCGATCCTACCAACCCTAACTTTAACACACCAACTCCTTGGAAGTTTGCAGGTAAAGACGGTCCTATTTCATTTTTTGAAGAGGCTGTAACATTAACAAACAATGTTGCTGTTTCTGGTAGTAATGATAAATCTTCATTTAGATTAAACTACTCTAGATTTGACACGGATGGTATTTTACCTAATAGTGAGCAGAAAAAGAACACTATTAACTTTAATGGCTCCCTTAATCTTAATGAGGACTTAACTGCTACGACTAGTATTAACTATGTTAATCAAAAAACATTAGGACGTAACGGTACTGGATACTCAGATAACATTGTGTCAAACTTTAGACAATGGGCACAAACAAATGTTAACTTCCAAGACCAGCGTCGTGCTTATGAAAGAACTGGTCAGAACTTTAGCTGGAACCCTTCATCAACAACGAATCCAACTCCAATATTCTGGGATAACCCTTACTTTATTCGTTACGAAAATTTCCAAAATGATGAGCGTAACAGAGTTTATGGTAATGTAGCATTATCTTACGATCTTGCTGATTGGGTAAACATCTTAGGACGTGTAACTGTTGATTCATATGATGAATTTCAAGAAGAACGTACTGCAGTTGGAAGTAACCCAGTATCTAAATACTCTAGATTCAACAGAACTTTTAGAGAATTTAACTACGACTTGATTGCTAACTTTGATGCCGATATATCTGATGATATTAGTTTTAACGGTTTAGTTGGTATGAACATCCGTAGAACAAACGTTAAATCAATCTTTGCTATTACAAACGGTGGTTTAACTGTTCCAGGAATATACTCTTTAGCTAACTCTAACAACCCAATTGAAGCTCCTATTGAAAGAGAAGAAGAAATTGGAGTTGATGGTGTATATGCTCAGGCTAGTTTTGGTTTCTGGAATACTTTATTCTTAGAAGGTACTTTAAGAAGAGATGCAAACTCAACACTACCAGAAGGTAATAACTCGTATTACTACCCTTCAGGAACGTTAAGTTATGTATTTTCAAATAATATCGATGCAGACTGGTTTAGCTTTGGTAAATTTAGATTAAACTATGCTGAAGTTGGTACAGGTGGTGAATTTGCTCAATTGCAAAACACATTTGTTAGAAACACAAACTTTGCAGATGCTTCTTTATTTTCTGTATCTAGCACAAGAAGAAACCCAGACTTAGTTGAAGAACGTTTAACAAGTTACGAAGGTGGTCTTGAGCTACAATTTTTCAGAAATAGATTAGGACTTGATATCTCTGGTTATAAAACAAATACTGAGAACCAAATTTATCCTGTACGTGTAACTGGTGCTACTGGCTATACTACTAAGGTGGTAAATTCAGGTGAAATTGAAAACAGAGGTGTTGAATTATCTCTAAAAGGTACCCCTATTAAAACGGAAAATTTCCAATGGAATGTACGTGTAAATTGGGCTAAGAATGAGAACGAAGTAATTTCTTTATTTGAAGGAACAGATAACTTAGTTCTTGGTAGTTTCCAAGGAGGAGTTACCCTTAACGCAACTATAGGAGAACCTTACGGAGTAATTAAAGGTACAGATTACCAATATGACAATAATGGAAACCGTATCCTTGAGGATGGTATTTATTTAAATACACCAGGTTCTAATAATGTAATTGGAGATGTTAACCCAGACTGGACAGGTGGTGTGACAAATACATTTACTTACAAAAACCTAAGTTTAAGCTTCCTAATTGATGTTAAACAAGGTGGAGATGTATTCTCATTAGACCAGTATTATGGTCAAGCAACAGGATTGTATCCTAATACAGCAGGAACAAACGATCTTGGAAACCCAGCAAGAGACCCTATCGATAATGGTGGTGGTGTAGTTTTTGATGGTGTAAATGCAGATGGTAGTCCTAACACTACACGAGTGGATGTTAGTTCTTTTGGAGTATTTGGTTACCAAACATTCCCAAATGCTGAATTTGTTTACGATGCATCTTACGTGAAGTTAAGAGAGCTTGCATTTAGCTACTCACTTCCTGATAGATTTTTAGATAATTTATTTATAAACCAAGCTACTTTTACCGTTACAGGTTCAAACCTTTGGATTATTCATAAAAATCTTCCACACGCTGATCCTGAAGCAGGTTTAAGTTCTGGTAACTTACAAGGATATCAAAGTGGGGTATTACCTACTACTCGTGATATAGGATTTACTGCTAAATTCCAATTTTAAACACTAAATTAAAAGATGATGATAAATAGAATAATAGTAATTTGTTTAGTGGGAGTTCTCTTTGCGCAATGCTCGGATGATCTTACGCCACTAAATGAAGACGAAAAAGCCTTTACTCAGGTTCCGGGGGAAACTTTGATGACCAACGGACAGCGTAATATGGTAGACCAATTAGTGAATACAAATGTTAACACTAACATTTGGAGATTATTCGCTCAATATTGGGGTGAAGCAACATATGTTGATGAAGCTCGATATAACGTAATTACGAGAAGTATTCCTGAAAACCACTGGAATATTATGTATAGAGATGTTTTAAAAGATTTAAATGAATCTTATGAATTAATCTCTGCACAAGAAGTACAGAACGTATCTCCAGATCAATTTGCAAGAGACACTGCGATTAAAGCTAACAAATTGGCAATAATCGAGATACAGCGTGTAATGGCTATGCAAATTATAGTAGATACATTTGGTGATGTTCCTTACTCTGAAGCATTAGATATAGACAATATCAATCCAGCTTATGATGATGATACAGCAATTTACGATGATATTATTGCTAGATTAAATACTGCATTGAGTACTATGGATAGTAGTTTCGGTAGTTTTGGATCACAAGACTTAATCTACAACGGTAACACAGAAAGCTGGGTTACTTTTGGTAACTCAATTAAGTTAAGATTAGGAATGCGTCTTGCAGATGTAGACCCTACAAAAGCTGCTAGTTTAGTTTCTGCTGCTGCTGATAATATCATTACAGATAACAGTCAAAATGCAACAGTTCAGTATCAATCTACTACACCAAACACTAACCCATTATGGGTAGACTTGGTACAGAGTAACAGAAAGGATTTCCTTCCTGCTGATACTTTTGTAAACCAATTAAACGGTTTAGAAGATCCAAGAAGTGATGTGTTTTTCTCAGATCCAATCGATGGAGAATACCTAGGAGCACCTTATGGTAACACTGTATCTTATGGAGATTATTCACACATAGGTGATTTATTTTTCACTCCAGATCTTGAAGGTCTAATTTTTGATGCTGCTGAAGGTAACTTCCTATTAGCAGAAGCTGTTGAAAGAGGTTTCATAGCTGGTGATGCTGCAACGTTCTATACTCAAGCAATTACTTCAAGTATGGAGTATTGGGGTATAGCTGAAGCAGATGCTACTGCTTATTTAGCTAAACCAGAAGTTGCTTATGCAACAGCTGAGGGTGACTACCGTCAAAAAATTGGAGTTCAAAAATGGATCTCTCTTTACAACCGTGGTTTTGAAGCTTGGACTGAGTTTAGAAGACTAGACTATCCACAACTTGAAGCACCTGAGGAATCTCAATTTGATAATGTTCCGAAAAGATTTACATATCCTGTAATCGAGCAGAACTTAAATGGAGCTAATTATAATGCTGCTTCATCTGCTATAGGCGGTGATAATTTATCAACTCCTATTTTCTGGGATGTTAGAGACTAAAAGATGCTAACTAAGTAAAAGATTAAACTTAGTATATAGTAAAACAGAAAGAGCCACTTCAATGAAGTGGCTCTTTTTTTATGTATAAGATTTAAAAACAGACTTTCTAATTACGTATTAGAATATAGAAGATTGAAGAACAAGTAAAGAACCTCTATACCTTAAACTAATTGCTTTATACTATGTATTGGACTCTAACTGTATATTATAATTAAGTAGTTTTAGTTAGATAAGATAATCCATATGTAAGATCATACTTTTCATTTTTGCGCAAAAAAAAGCCTGCAATTTAATTGCAAGCTTTAATGTGACCGCGGAGGGATTCAAACCCTTTCTCCGTAGCTTTAGTTTTATTAGCTGTTTCGGGATTTCAACTGTTCAAAGTAACCGAATAACTACCATTTTAAACGATAGAAATTGTAATTAATTGACTTTCAATCTAACGTAAAGATACAATTTGATTGGTTTCAAGCAAAGTAAAAGTTTTTAAAATAGTAAAAATTTTAAAATTCTATTCCCTTAATCGTGTATTCCGATAAGGATATTATGCAAAATTTCTTGAATCTCATCAATTGTTTTATTCATTTCCTGTGCTAATGTGACTTCTGGGTTTTCCGCTTTATCTTTATCCTGAATACTATTCTTCAAAATAGAAACTATGGTTTCTTTTAATGTTAGATTTTCATCCAAAATTGGACGCATCTTCCTTCCAATAATTCTAGCCGAAACTTTTATCACTTCAAAATCATCATCGTCAAAAAGATCTAGATGATCATCATAGGCATCCTCTTCGTACAAATCCCAAGCATGTTTCAATAAATATGAAATATCTTCAAGGTCCTTTATTCTATGAGCCGGCTTTTCACTCCATGAGACCAGCTTCAGGATAAAGATCCCTTCTACTGGTGTAACCGGAATTATTGAACCCGAATTTGGTAATGGAAATACTTCGGCACTATCCCCTACTTCTCTAAATCCTAAAACTGACAAAATGAGATTTCTTTCTACAAAATTTACGGTATATGCCTCTTCAATCTCTCCATAAGGCAATAAATCTATCGCTGTATTGGTCTTCTCATAGTACAAACGGTGCGGTTCTTTGGCTTTTAAAAATCCACGGTTACATAATTCAGTAAATAAGCAATCATAAGTTTCAATATCCGGGACCATTATAGCAAAATCAATATCACCCGTTCCACGACTTGGTTTAATCCCCCTTTTATATAATTGAACATCCCGAGCATTTGCACCAATCAAATAATATTTGATATTATATATGCTAAAAACTTCTTCTAAAATGATATATACGTCTTCGTGATGGGCAAACGAATACTGTTTAAAGTTTTGGGGCGATGTACTCATTGTAAAGTATTTGTGCTGTTTCTACATTTCTTTCGTTACCACTATACATTAGCTCTGCGTAAATAAGTAATGGGTGGGCCGCGACATCATCATAATTATAATTAACGGATCCCTGCTTCCAAAAAAGGTTATATACTATGATTTCCCCGTTGCTATCTGGAATCAGCCTTAGACCCTTTATTAAATCTTTTTTTGATCTATTGGTAAATAATGAATAGACAGTTGGATTAAGATAGTTTGTTATTGATGCCGCACCTGGTTCTCCCCCCCAGCGTGTTTCAAATCCCTGAACATTTTCTTTTATCACTAAATTTCGCTGACTTCCGAAACGGAAAGTACCAATTTTATAAGCCGGTAAAATCTTTTCATTTAACAATATGATCCATTTTTCCAGCAGTTCTTCGCGTTTAACGAGCTGATACTTTTTATCATTGTTCCATTTTACAATATATGCTTCATCTTGTAAACCATTGATAAATTTACTTACACTCCCAAGTGAAACCTCACTTATTTCAGCTAATCTCCTATAAGTCTCATTTATTTTTTCTGGATCTTGCAAAAGTTGAAATAATATTTGTCCACCAGCTTGAGTAAATACTTTTGAATACTGATTGAAAACTGGTTTTGCATCCCCCTTTTCTATGTATACTTTAGTGGCTTTTAAATTTAAAAAAGCATTTCCAAAACTATCAACATAGTTTATACTTCGCTTTTTTAATTCTTTTTTTGCATTAGGTGTTATATAATCTGATACCAATAAAAAATTATCTATATTAGTTGCTAGACGCTCTATTAAAGAAATATGTTGTGGCCGTGTATCTCTTTTTGTTACAGCAGATATTACATCTCCATTAACAGTGAATTGAGTTTCAGCAAGTTCATTATTTTTAATTCTTTCTTTAATTAAAAGCCCTATATCCAGAGCATCAAGAAACTCTTTACTTTTTACATAAGCTTCCATTTGTTCATTTTAAAATTATGTTCATGTAACATGAACGTTCAAATATAATGAACATTTTTTTAAGAAATCATCATTTAAGTATATTATGTTCATTACTAGCACCTGTTCATGTTACATGAACATCGGTATTTCTTGAACGAAGCTTATAATCTTTTCCCGGTAATTCAATTATAAATCCTAAGACAACAAAAAGCAAGTGAAATGCTGCAAGCCCAATACCTGCCGAGCTAATATTATGAAATGCCTGTGAATTTGAAAGAGCAAAATTAGTTTTTCACAGAAATTTGTCACAAATTCACGGAAAACAAAACACCAATTAATCTTAATTAGCTGAAAATAAATATCTTAAACAAAATAACATCACGGTAAACTGTTAACTCCTACTTCCCCTTTTTGTGTGCTTTGCTTCCCAAAATGGAACCTTTTTTCCGTAAGGTGCGGCTAAAAAAGTAATTAATTTTGATGGTAAATGGTACCAGATAAAATGGAAAAAATAAACCATTTACTTATTATATCTGGGGCGTCTTCCTTTTTTAAAAATGGGGAAATCGTGTATTGGTAATATTTTCTTGCCAAATAAAACGAACAAGGAGCTTCCTTTTGTGTCCATTTACTTCCCATAGAGCTGTACGCGTTTCCTTTTCGGAATCACAATCTAAAATTTAGATTGAGCAAAGCTTTTATAAATAGGGCGACCTAGAAGCCCGTTTTATGCAAAGCGTCTCAATCTAAATTTTACTCTTTTGGAGAAAAGAAAATGCTTGCTATTGGATAGTTCAGGAAGTGGTGTAAGTTTTGACAATAGCAATTAAAAGGCAGCCCAGCCTTTTAAGTCTAGCAGAATAAAGCGAATAAAATACCATTAAAATGGATTGAACCGTATTTGATTAAGGTAAACCTTTTACATCTAAAGGAATGAGAAGATGAGGAATTCGAACCCTATTTGCCAACCCTTATGCTTACTGGCTTTTCCTTGCTAATATATTTGTTACTAACCGAATTACAGACCGTTTTAAAGAAATCTGACTTCGTAGGGTGCAAAGATAGCTATATAATAAGAAATATGCTTAAAACTCCATTTTTTGAGATTAGAAATAAGATGTAAATTACCGGAAATAAAGTACATTCATCTATATTACAGCGAGTTATTAATCCACAGAAATTTTTTTTAGTATATTTAATAAGTAATCTCCCCACAATTTTAATTTCTGTCACCGACAATGCAAGGTAATCGTGATATATACACAAATATTGCAGGCTTAATCTTTACTACAGGATTAGCCTTTGCCACTCAAGGAAGTTCAGTCTTGACACTTGGTGTTTTGAATGGTATTGCCGGAAATCTAGCTAGTGGTTTTGTTAAAAAAACCAGTTATCGCAAGTTAAAAAAACTGATACAAGGTGTTGACCCTTCCAATCTAAACCACGACCTGCAGAAGTTGATAGCCCAAGCAGTAAAATATGCCATTACAAACATAGAAATACTTTACGCAAAGGAGTTAGAAAGCAAAGACCACAAAAAAGAACTCAAATTATTTATTAAAGACCTCATTAAAGAAATTGAGGTATTAGAACACATAATTAAGGATAAAGAAGAATCCCTGTCTCTTATACACATCTCCGAGCCCACGAGACCTCTCTACATCTCGT
>CAJXPE010000081.1 GCA_913057965.1 uncultured Marixanthomonas sp.
ACGAGATGTAGAGAGGTCTCGTGGGCTCGGAGATGTGTATAAGAGACAGAACTTGGATGGAGTTATCATTGCTGATATGAAAACAGACTTGTACAACCCTAATATTATACGAAGTAGCGTAGGCTGTGTGTTTACTAATAATATTGCTACGGGAAGTACCACTGAAATTATTTCATTTTTAAAAGAAAATAACATTTCGATATACTGCGCGGCGCTTCAAGCTTCTAAAAGTTATCATACACAAGATTACACCAAAGCTTCCGCAATTGTCGTAGGCACTGAAGCCTCAGGACTTTCAAAAGAATGGCTACAATATAGTAAGCAAAACATCATTATTCCTATGCAAGGAGAAATTGATAGTATGAATGTTTCGGTAGCAGCAGGAATCCTTATATTTGAAGCCAAGAGACAGCGACAGTTTAAATAATAGCTCAAAATCAATTTAAAAGCACACAAACTGTGGATTGAGTATTTTTTGAAGTGAAACGAAAAAAAAATGTACCGAAATCAGTTTTTTGAAGCCAAGAGACAGCGACAGTTTCAGTAATTAATCTCACCTTTTTTTATACTACATAAGTATGACCCCACAAACTTTATTTTATATTATTATCGCCATTTTGGTTATCAATTTTATCATAGATCAAGTCCTTGATGGGTTAAATGCCAAACATTTTAACGATGCCTTACCCTCAGAAATTAACGATGTCTATGATGAAGCTGAATACAAAAAATCGCAGGAGTATAAAAAAGAGAAATATCGTTTTGGAGTTTTAACCGCATGTATATCAATTTTAGGAACGCTCTTATTTTTCTTTTTAGATGGCTTTGCGTATGTAGATGAAGTGGCTCGAGCTGTTTCCGATAATGAGATTATTGTCGCATTACTTTTCTTCGGAATTATCTTATTTGCAAGCGATATTATCATGACGCCTTTTGGGTATTACAACACATTTGTAATTGAAGAAAAATTCGGTTTTAATAAAACCACAAAAGTAACCTTCTTTTTAGATAAGGTGAAAGGATGGATTATGATGGCCATTATTGGCGGGGTTTTACTAAGTGTTATTATTTGGTTTTATCAATCGACCGGTAGTTATTTTTGGTTGTGGGCTTGGGCAATTATTACCGTTTTCGCCCTATTTATGAATTTATTTTACGCACGATTAATCGTTCCGTTATTCAACAAACAAGCACCACTAAAAGAAGGGGAACTGCGCTCAAAGATTGAAACCTATGCCAATACAGTTGGTTTTACATTGGATAAAATCTTTGTAATTGACGGCTCCAAACGTAGTACAAAAGCAAATGCCTATTTTTCTGGTTTTGGAAAAGAAAAGCGAATTACGTTATACGATACACTAATAAACGATTTAGAAGATGATGAAATCGTCGCTGTTTTGGCGCACGAAGTGGGTCATTATAAGAAAAACCATATTATCATTAACCTTTTTGCCTCTATTGCAACTACGGGTTTCACTTTATGGTTGTTATCTCTTTTTGTAGGCAGCCCATTACTTTCCGAAGCATTGAACGTTTCGCAACCTTCTTTTCACATCGGATTAATAGCGTTTGGCGTTTTATACACTCCCGTTTCAGAAATAACAGGGTTACTAATGAACTATCTTTCCCGAAAATTCGAATATCAAGCAGATAATTTTGCAAAAAACACGTTTAGTGCGCTACCGCTTATTTCAGCATTAAAAAAATTATCTAAAAACAGCTTGAGTAACCTTACCCCCCATCCGGCATATGTATTTATGCACTATTCGCATCCAACATTATTAGAGCGTTTTAGAAGTTTAAAAAAGGTTAAATGATTTTAGGTACGGTTCTTTTTCAGTATTTTTAAGGCAATGAAAAAACTTTTACCCTTCCTCACGCTATTTTTCTGCTTTCTTCTATTCGGAGTTTCACATGTGACAGCCCAGTCTGAACAAGACTCCATAAAACCAGTCAATGAGAGTAAATTACCAAGTAAAAAGCGAGTAATAGATGATAGTGCTTACTATTCCTCAAACCCTTACACCGATTATAACGAAGCATATTACCGCGTAAAACGGCTTAATGAGCAAGTTGGCTTACCACCTAGACAATATAATCTAAGAACGCCTCAAGCAGCATTAGAACATTTTATTTTAAAAGCAAGAAGCGGAAAATACGATGAAGCGATGTATGCTTTAAACTTAAACTTACTCCCTCAAAACGTAACCAAAGAAGAGGCAGCAATCTTAGCCGAAAAATTATATTTTGTCATTAACCAGCGAGTGAGTATTGATTGGGATGGTCTTTCGGATCGCCCAGACGGACAAATTGATATTAGCACTAGTACCAACAAAGCCATCGCAGGAAAACCTAGACGCAGTGTCGTTTTTGGAGAAGTAGAGTTGGGCGAACGCGATATTATCATGCGTGTGCAACGCGTTCGGTATAAAGAATATGGTGCCTTATGGCTAATATCTGCTAATACCGTCGAAAACATTGAACCACTTTATGAAGTATACGGTCCACGAAAGTTGGATAAAATGATGCCCGAATGGTCACGAGTGCATTTTTTAGGGTTTCAAGTTTGGAAGTTTTTTGGCATTATCATTTTATTATTCATTGCTTGGTTTTTCGGTAAATTGGTTACCTATTTATTGAGAAAAATACTGCGAAAATCAAAACGTCCATGGATCAAGTCCATTGCCGATAAACTAGCCCGACCTGCCGGTATTTTATTTGGAACACTGTTTTTTTACATTCTACTTGACAATCTTATCTCCCTCTCTGGAGGTTTTGCCAGCATTGTTTATACCAGTTTGATTATTCTTATCATCGTTTCTATCACTTGGTTTATAACAAGTTTTGTTGACTACCTAATGACGTATATTGCCGAAAATAAAATTGGTGATGTTTCTGAAGAAGAAAACGAAGAAGCCCGTAAAATGCTTACTTACATTTCGGTGGCTCGCCGTATTGTCACTTTTTTAGTGGTGATTATTGGTGGTTATATTATCATTTCACAATTTAGAGCCTTAGAAAAAGTAGGGATTTCGTTATTGGCATCTGCTGGGGTGGCTACTGTAATTTTAGGTATTGCCGCGCAAAATACGCTGGGAAACATTATTGCGGGTCTGCAAATTGCTATTACCAAACCGGTTCGTATAGGAGATACTGTTATTATAGAAGAAGATTGGGGGCATGTAGAAGAAATTGGCTTTACCTATATGGTAGTCCGTACGTGGGACTTAAGACGGTTAGTCGTTCCTTTAAAATTTGTGATTTCTGAAGTTTTTGAAAATTGGTCTATGACTAGTTCCCACCAAATACGACCTATTTTCCTCTATGCAGATTATCGAGTTGATGTTTCAAAAATACGTGCAGAATTTGAAAAAATGCTAGAAGCCGAAGAGGATTGGGACGAAGATAATCCCGCTGTGGTTGAAGTGGTCGATATGACCGAAGAATCTGTAAAAATACGGGCACTTTGTAGCGCTAAAGACGCTAAGACAACTTGGCAATTGCATTGTACACTTCGAGAAAAGCTCATTTCCTATATTTGTCAACTAGAAGACGGTGTATATCTTTCCAGAACTCGTGTGGATGTTACAAATCGTTCAGAAAATCGCAGGAATCGCCAAAATTCTTCTTCCGAAGAACAATAAAAGAAATATACTTACCAACAGTAAATAACCGAGCCAAAAAGAAATGGCGAGGTTTTTGTTGTTTAATACATATTGAAATTGTACTTTTAATTTATGACTGAAGCTGTTTTAGAAGCCGAAAAAAAACAACTCGCCAAAGAATATAAAAAGCTTCTTAAAATTAGTTATCGAACGCTTTCTGCAGACGATAAAAAACTAATTAGAAGTGCTTTTGATGTAGCCGTTGACGCACATAAAGATCAACGCCGTAAAAGTGGCGAAGCATATGTATTCCACCCAATAGCCGTAGCTAAAATTGTAGCTGCTGAAATTGGGCTGGACGCAACTTCTATTGCCGCTGCCCTACTACACGACGTTGTAGAAGACACCGAATATACGTTAACAGATTTAGAACAATTATTTGGTGAAACCGTGGCTCGAATTGTCGATGGTTTAACGAAAATCTCTAAAATGCCATACGATAAAGATGTATCGTTACAGGCAGAGAATTTCAGAAAAATGTTGCTGACCTTGAATGAAGATATTCGGGTTATCATCATTAAAATTGCCGATCGTTTGCACAATATGCAGACGATGGATAGCATGCCACCGCATAAGCAAGTGAAAATTGCTTCGGAAACGTTATACATTTATGCCCCAATGGCACATCGTATTGGGCTTTACAACATTAAAACCGAACTAGAAGACCTTGGCTTAAAATATACAGAGCCTGAAGTCTATAATGACATTCACAGCAAAATAAAAGATAGTAAAGAAGAACAGGATGCTTACATAGAAGCCTTTTCAAAAACTATTAAAGACACCTTAGATTCTGAAAAATTAGAATATGAAATTAAAGGGCGTCCTAAATCAATTTTTTCCATTCGCAGAAAAATGATTGCTCAAAACGTAAGCTTTGAAGAGGTCTACGATAAATTTGCTGTTCGAGTTATTTACAAAAGTGATTTAGAAAACGAAAAATTCCTCGCTTGGAAAATATACTCTATTGTAACCGACCACTTTAGGCCAAACCCCATGCGATTACGCGATTGGATTTCTTCGCCAAAATCTACTGGTTATGAAGCACTTCATATTACCGTAATGGGACCAAAAGGCAGATGGGTGGAAGTACAGATACGTAGCCAACGTATGAATGAAATTGCCGAAAAAGGCTATGCTGCTCATTATAAATACAAAAACAAAGAAAAAGATGATGGCGGTTTAGAAAATTGGTTAAACAAATTACAAGAAACACTGGAAAACTCAGAAATCAGTGCGGTAGATTTTGTTGAAGAATTTAAACTAAACCTTTACGCAAAAGAAATTTTCGTCTTTACACCAAAAGGAGACTTATTTTCATTGCCTAAAGGATCTACTGCTTTAGATTTTGCCTTTCAGGTGCACACCGAAGTAGGAATGCACACCCGTGGAACCAAGGTAAATGGAAAGTTGGTTCCGTTAAGTCACGAATTAAAGAGTGGCGATCAAGTAGAAATTATTACTTCAGAAAAAAGCAAACCATCAGCCAACTGGCTAGATTATGCCACTACCGGTAGAGCACGTTCAAAAATTAAATCTTCCTTAAAGGACGAGAAAAAACAACTTGCTGAAGAAGGAAAAGTAATTTTAGCCAGAAAATTAAAGTCTTTAAAAATTACATTAGATGAAAAAACCATTAATCAATTGGTTGTTTTCTTTAAAGTAAAAACCAGTTTAGACCTTTTTTATCGTGTAGGTGCGGGAATTATTGATAATCAAAAATTAAAAGATTTTGCCTCTTCCAGGAGCAATGCCTTTGTAAACTTCTTTAAAAATAAAATACGGAAACCAGAGAAGCCTCAAGATGTAAACAAAGAGGAAATTACCGAAAAGTACGACCAATTGGTTTTTGGGAAGGAAGAAGAAAAACTGGAATATAAAATGGCTAATTGCTGTAACCCAATACCTGGCGATGATGTATTCGGTTTTGTGACGGTAAACGAAGGCATAAAAATACACAAACAGAACTGTCCCAATGCTTTGCAATTACAAAGTAATTTTAATTATCGCATCATGCCTGCTAAGTGGATAGACTCTACACAGCGGGAGTTTAAAGCAAAATTAATCATTACTGGTATCGATGCTGTTGGGCTTGTAAATAAAGTTACCAAGCTTATATCAAACAGCATGAATATTGATATGAGAGGCGTACACTTTGATAGTGATGATGGCGTTTTCAATGGGAAAATTACTGTCGTGGTAAAAAACAAGAACACCTTGGACGATCTAGTTTCTAAATTGAAAAAAATAAACGGAATAGATAAAGTTACAAGAGTTTAAAATGAGTAACTTTGCATCCTTATTATGAGTACTAAAACTGAGAAAAATAACCAGGCAATCGTTAAAAATGTATTTACGACCTATCTCGAAGAGAAAGGACATCGTAAAACACCAGAACGCTATGCCATACTCCAAGAAATTTACGATCACAAAGAACATTTTGATATAGAATCCCTTTATATCAATATGAAAAACAAAAACTACCGTGTTAGCCGTGCAACCCTTTACAATACTATTGAGTTGTTGTTAGAGTGTGGTTTAGTTCGTAAACATCAGTTTGGTCAAAATCAGGCACATTACGAAAAATCATATTTTGATAAACAACATGATCACGTAATTTTATCGGATGGTGAAGTGATTGAATTTTGTGATCCACGCATACAGACTATTAAAAAAACAATCGAAGAGGTTTTTGATATTGAGATTACAAAGCATTCTCTTTATTTCTACGGAAACCGAAAACAGACCAATCAATAATACATTATGGCAGTAGACTTACTACTTGGATTACAATGGGGCGACGAAGGAAAAGGAAAAATCGTCGATGTCCTCACCAAAAACTATGATATTATCGCCCGTTTTCAAGGAGGGCCAAACGCAGGGCACACGCTTGAGTTTGATGGTATAAAACACGTGCTACATACTATTCCTAGTGGGATTTTTCATAAAAACGCGGTAAATCTAGTGGGCAATGGTGTTGTTATAGACCCTGTTATTTTCAAAAAAGAATTGGATAACCTAGCTCAATTCAATCTTGATATCAATAAGAAATTGCTTATTTCACGAAAAGCACACCTAATTTTACCAACGCATAGATTATTAGATGCTGCCAGTGAAACTTCAAAAGGAAAAGCAAAAATAGGCTCTACGCTTAAAGGTATTGGCCCAACCTATATGGATAAAACCGGTCGTAATGGAATACGAGTAGGAGATCTTGAATTAAGTGATTGGAAAGAAAAATACCGTACTCTTGCTAACAAGCACGAAGCGATGATCGATTTCTACAATGTAGATATTCAATATAACTTAGCAGAATTAGAAACTGAGTTCTTTGAAGCAATCGAAGTTTTAAAATCCCTAACTTTTATTGACAGCGAAGAATATTTACACAAAGCGCAAAAAGAAAAGAAAACAATCTTAGCTGAAGGAGCGCAAGGTTCCTTGTTAGATATTGATTTCGGAACCTATCCGTTTGTAACTTCTTCAAATACGACTGCTGCTGGAGCCTGTACAGGCTTAGGCGTTGCCCCTGGTAAAATCAATGAAGTGTATGGAATTTTTAAAGCCTATACCACCCGTGTTGGTAGCGGCCCCTTCCCTACCGAACTTTTTGACGAAGACGGCGAGCGAATGGCCAAAGTAGGAAATGAATTCGGAGCTACTACTGGACGTCCCAGACGCTGTGGTTGGTTAGATTTAGTTGCATTAAAATACGCTGTTCAAGTAAACGGAGTTACCCAATTAATGATGATGAAAGGCGATGTATTAAGCGGCTTTAAAAAATTAAAAGTGTGTACTGCTTACAAGTATAAAGGTGAGACCATTGAGCATTTACCATATAACATTGAGGCAGAAAATATAACCCCCGTTTATACCGAAATGAAAGGTTGGAAAGAAGATCTTACCAAAATGAACGACGCTTCAGAACTTCCGAAGGAATTAAACGACTACATCGAATTTTTAGAAAAAGAATTAGAAACGCCTATAAAAATTGTTTCAGTAGGGCCCGATAGAACACAGACGATTGAAAGAAAATCTAACTAATATTTTCTTCAAAAATGAACCGGACGAAGCTATCAAATACCTTACGTAAACTAAAACTCATTTATGTAGTTGATAAGATTCGGTTTCATATTCAAAAATTTAAAAACCGAAAAATTAATAGGAAGTTTAAAGAAAATAATCCTTCTGTAGTATTGCCGCCTGATTATTTAATTTATGAGTCGTTCCAGATGAACTATCATAAATATTATACTGAAAGCGTTAATAGTGCTAAAGAGTTGGTTGGTCACATTGAAAAGCATATTCAATTAAAAGAAAAGAAAATTTTAGATTGGGGCTGCGGACCCGCTAGAATAATTAGACATCTTCCTACAATTGTAAATAACGGCTGCTCTTTTTTCGGTACAGACTATAACACTAAAACCATAAATTGGTGCAAAGAAAACATAGCGGAGGTCAACTTTAACAATAACAACCTTACAGCAAACCTCCCCTATCCTGATGATCATTTTGATGTAATTTACGGAATTTCTGTTCTTACTCATTTGTCTGAAAAAATGCATTATAACTGGTATAACGAACTTATTCGTGTTTTAAAACCAGAGGGAATTATGCTCCTAACCACACAAGGTGATAATTATAAAACTAAGCTAAGTGAAAGTGAGTTAGAAAAGTACAATGAAAATAACTTGATAATTAGAGGAAAAGTAAAAGAAGGACATAGAACCTATTCGGCCTTTCAACCTAAGCTGTTTATGGAAAATTTATTTTCAAATTCAACTATTCTTGAACATATTCAAAAAGAGCCTCAAAATAATTGGATTCCTCAAGATATTTGGATTATTAAAAAATAGGTTTTCATCACACTAATAAATAGTATTATCAGTTATTAAATAAAAAATCATTATAATTTTATTGTAAACAGAAATTTATTGAAAGTATCCTTTTACATATTCCTTTGCTTTTTTTTCTTCGGAATAACTTTGCAAGCGCAAGATGAACCGGAGAAAGCAAAAGTAAATATTGAATCTGGTTATTTAGAAATTAGACCAGAACTACCCGATGCTGCCATTTACACTAAAGATGAAACCGGCCAAGTGTATATTGTTCACGAAGGGGTTGAAATGTGGTGTGATCAAGCCTACGTATATTTAAAAGAGAATTTTGTAAAAGCCTACGGAAACGTACAAATAAATCAAGCTGACACCGTAACATTAGACAGCAAATACGCTGAGTACAATGGAAACACCCAGTTTGCATTCGCCAGTGGTGATGTGTTGTTTAAAGACCCGAAAACAACCTTAAAAACCGATACCCTCTATTTTGATCGCATAAAACAACAAGCGTATTACCGAACAGGTGGAACTGTTAGAGATACCGCCAGTACTTTAACAAGCCAAATTGGGCGGTATTATGCAGAAACAAAGAAATATCAATTCCTTTCAGATGTTGTAATCAATAATCCAGATTATACCGTAAATTCTCCCCAATTGGATTTTTACTCTGAAACTGGAGGCGCATATCTGTATGGCCCTTCAACCATTAAAACTGAAAACAGTACGGTATATTGCGATCGTGGATATTATGATACTAGAGCAAAAACGGGCCATTTTGTAAAAAACTCCCGTGTAGACTACAAAAACCGAATTTTATACGGGGATAGTATTTATTTTGATCAAAATAAAAGTTTTGCTTCGGCAACCAACAATATAAAAGTGCTCGATACGGTAAATAAAAGTATTATTCGTGGCCACTATGCAGAAGTATTCCGCGAGAAAGATTCCGTTTTTATTACCAAACGAGCTGTAGCGGTTACGCTTCGAGATCAAGATTCCATTTACGTACATGCCGATACACTTCAAGTTACCGGTAAGCCAGAAAATCGAGTTATCAAAGGTTTTTACCGGGCACGAATGTTTAAACGTGGTTTGGAAGGCGAACAACCTACTAGCGGAAAGTGTGATTCCATTTACGTAAACCAGAAAAAAGGTATTACTAAATTACTACGAAATCCTATTTTATGGAGTGGTGAAAACCAAATGACGGGCGACACCATTCATATTCTTTCCGATACTAAAACAGAGAAACTGGATACGCTAAAGGTTTTTAATAATGCTTTTTTAATTCAGAAAGACAGTGCGGGCTATAATCAGGTAAAAGGAGAACGGCTTATTGGGCTTTTTACTAATAATGAGCTAGACACTGTAAATATTCATAAAAATGCCGAAGTAATCTTTTTCTCTAGAAATGATAAGGATGAATTAGTCGGAATTAATAATACACTTTCCAGCGATATACAAATGTATTTGGAAAGTCAGGAAATTACCGGAATCCGTTTTTTAAAAAATGTTGACGGAAAACTCTACCCTCCTTCTGAATTTCCCGAAAACGCACGTATTTTACCAGGTTTTAATTGGCGAGGCGAAGAACGCTTGAAAAAAGTAGAAGATCTGTTTAAAGGAAAGCCTGCTCCTATTCTACCTAAAATTAAGGGAATTCTGTTACCAGAAGACGAAGGTGAGTTTTTTGAAGAAACTTCAGAAGATGAAATGGAAATACCGGAACAATCTAAATTGAAAGCAAAAGACCTCCAAAACAGGGAAGACGACCCTAAACCAATGACGCGTGAAGTAGATAGTATTCTAAACGATTCGTTACAAAAACCTCCCGATCCCAAAAAGAATTCATCAGAGAATACCGACGAAGAACAAGAAGAGCAGTAAAATGATGTAGAAAGACGATGAAAGAAGACTTTTTTAAATACCAAACACAAACAACACCGCATCCGTTGGCTATGGAAATCTCCCACGCCGAAGGAAGCTACATTTACGATACAAACGGAAATAAACATCTTGACTTTGTAGCAGGGGTTTCGGCTTGTAGTTTAGGGCATCGGCATCCAAGGGCAATAAAAGCAGTAAAAGATCAGCTTGACAAGTATCTGCATGTTATGGTGTATGGCGAGTACATTCAGCAACCGGCGGTGGATTTGACCAAACTGTTAGCAGAACACTTACCCAGTCCCTTAGAAACAACTTATTTGGTAAACAGTGGCGCGGAAGCTATTGATGCATCATTAAAACTAGCAAGACGTGCCACCCATAGAACTGAAATATTATATGCGCACAATGCCTATCATGGCAACACGTTTGGCGCTTTAAGCGTGATGGGATATGAAGAGCGTAAAACTCCTTTTGCACCTCTCGTACCCGATTGCAGTCCCATTAGGTTCAATAATTTTGACGATCTCGAAAAGATAACTAATAAAACAGCTGCGGTTATTTTAGAAACTATTCAAGGGGGAGCCGGATTTATTTTTCCGAAAAACGGATATCTAAAGAAAGTGCGTGAACGCTGTAATGAAACTGGAACACTTTTAATTTTAGATGAAGTGCAACCAGGCTTTGGCCGAACTGGTAAACTTTTCGGTTTTCAGCATTTTGATGTGGTTCCCGATATTTTAGTGATGGGAAAAGGGATGGGTGGTGGACTTCCTATCGGAGCGTTTACCGCTTCTCAACAACATATGGCACTGCTAAAAGACAATCCAAAATTAGGGCACATCACCACTTTTGGTGGAAATCCAGTTATCGCTGCTGCCGCTTTGGCTACTTTGCAGGAAATTACTGAAACCGATTTAATGGGCCAAACGCTTCAGAAAGAGCAACTTTTTAGAAAACTACTGAAACACCCATTAATTA
>CAJXPE010000082.1 GCA_913057965.1 uncultured Marixanthomonas sp.
TGATTTATTCCCTAAAAGTCTTGACAAAACCCACTCTATCCATTGTGCGATGCACAGAAGAAAAGAACAAACACCCCTTAAAATTTAATCTGTTTTAAATCAATAGGGGAAATATAAATCACTTAAATATTTTATTATGAGTACTATTAGAAATCACGTACAATTGATTGGAAACGTTGGGCAAGAACCAACCATCACGAACCTTGAAAGCGGTAAGAAAGTAGCCCGCTTCTCACTCGCTACAAACGAGTATTACAAAGACAGCAAAGGCGAAAAGCAAACGGACACCAACTGGCATACCGTAGTAGCTTGGGGCAAGACTGCTGAAATCGTTGAGAAATTTGTCGAAAAAGGCAAAGAATTAGGAATTACAGGGAAACTAAAGACCCGAACCTACACCACCGATGATGGCAACCAACGTTATGTAACGGAAGTTGTAGCCGATGAAATCCTATTACTTGGAAGCAAAAACGACAAGTAAGCTTCAAAATTAAAGAGGGCGTTCCTCTGGAAAGTTGCGCCCTCTTTTTCATTATCCATTAATTAAAATTAGATAACAATGAAAGCACAAGTTAACGAAATAAAAATTAGTTATAAAGGGGGTTTAAAATCTTCTAAGTGGCAGAAAATAAGCAATTCACAAGATGCGGCAGAATTGCTCTTTGAGGATTGGGATAAAGATACAATCGGCATACAAGAAACTTTCAAAGTTGTGCTGTTGAACAACAGCAACAAAGTAAAAGGTGTCTATCAACTTTCACAAGGTGGAATTACAAGTACATTGATAGACCTACGGATTTTGTTCGCTGTCATATTGAAATCCCTATCTGTAGCTATAATTTTAACCCACAACCACCCAAGTGGAAAGTTACTACCAAGTGATGAGGACAAGAGGCTAACGAACAAGATTAAAAAGGCATCAAAATTATTTGATATCAAAATTCTTGACCATTTGATTTTTGCACCAAATGGGGATTATTATAGTTTTTCTGATAACGGAATTTTGTAAAATCAAAAGCTATGGTATATCTCAATTTTACAGACTTGAGCGAAGAAGCTCAAAACCGACTTTTGGAAACTTCCAAAGAAGATGTGAAACGAAAATTTGGGGATAGCATTCGCAAATACGTAAAAGAAAATTATGGTTGTTTTGAAACGATGATTGAGGAAGAAGCTCTTCGGAATTTATATTCCTATACATACGTTTTCAATATATAATTTTACCAATTTTTAAATCGAACACCTCTGAATTTTTAGAGGTGTTTTTGTATGCAATTAATATATAGTCAAGAAAAAAACGTATCTTTATATTGCTGAAATTCAGCATTCAATTTTACGTAGGGTTATCCACTTTTCGACTTTCGCCGATAACCGTACACATCGAAAATAACATATCGGAAAATCATTTTCCCTGAAAATGGCAATCGGCTCTTTAGCCGGATTGTATGGATTTTTGTCACGCTTTCGCGTGACGAAAAGGAATAGCAAGAGGGTAACACGCTGCGCGATGTTTCGGATTCCTTTTCGTTTTTAAATCGCTGATTACCAGCAATTTGAATAATTTATAATTTCCAGACAATCAACAGTTTGCGACAAACGGGCTGTAAACGCCCATTTTTAGGGAAGATTTTGCGACAAATCGGCGAAATATGGACTCATTTACTGGAATTAGATTTAAAAAGGAAACTGCAAAACGCTTCCAAACTTTCTCACGCACCTACTTCAAATCGCACACCGAGGCAATGGCTACGATGCTCGATTTTTTCTTCTACAACGAAATATCGCCAAAGGAAAAATTAGGACCAACTGGACGTACCATTGAGGCTAAATTACTCAAAAGAATCAATGCGGTTATTGCCATAATGCGAGACGTAGAAAAAACACAAACCAAACCTACGGTGGCTATGATTCAGTCCCTTTTTGAGACCGAAGAGCCAACCAAAAAACCTCTGATTGTAGAAAAGAAATATGCCGAAGAAAAGAAGGAAGTCCGCTTTCGCGAAAAGAAAAATCAAAGCAACCAACTCTAAACTTTCGAGCTATGTACATCACAATCACAACTCAAAAATTAGGGGACAATTATTCACAAAGTTCAGCTGATTTTGTAGGCTATTTGGGAAAGGAAAATCAAGGTTTGGAACAGCACGAAATGGAACATTTTTTCAATCAATATGGCGATGAGATTTCCGCTGAAGAAGTGGTCAAAGAAATTGATGGAAACACCGCAAAATTAAAAAAGAAAGAACCCAAGTTTTATTCTATCACGGTCAGCCCTTCAAAATATGAATTGCGAAAACTTCAGAACAGTAGCGAAGATTTAAAGAGATATACTCGCGAGCTGATGAAGGATTATGTGGCTTCATTTAATAGAGAAATTAAAGGGCGACCTGTCAGTATCGACGACATAAAATATTATGCTAAAGTCGAACATCAACGCACATTTAAGGGGACAGATTTTCAGGTAAAAGAGAACCAACCCTTTGCTACAAAAATACTTCAGCTGAAAACTGAAACTCGAAATATTCAAGAAGGACGAGCTGAAGGGAATATCAAAAAGATGAAAAATGAAATTGCCAAACTGGAACGCCAAGCACCACATCAACAAAATGGAAAACGGATTGTCCAGGGAATGGCGAAAGATGGAAACCAGAGCCATATCCATATCATCGTGAGCAGAAAGGATGCTTCAAATTCGGTAAGTCTTTCCCCAGGAAGTAAACACAAAGCCTCTGAAGTTGAAATGCACGGTAAGAATGTGAAACGAGGTTTTGACAGAGATACATTTTTTGCGAAAGCGGAAAAAACGTTTGATAAGACTTTTGGCTACAAACGCAACTTTGCTGAGACCTACAAAGCAAGAAAGGATTTTATAAAGAATCCCAACCTGTATTTCACCGCCTTGATGAAATTACCAGCCAATGAAAAAGCATTGGCTTTCAAAATGATTACAAAAACAGGATTGCCAATCATTCCCAGTATTCCAGTTAGTCAAGCACAAATTGCACTTCGGGTTTTCAAACGATTAAGACGTGGCGCAGAAGTGGCCATTAAATCTAGTTCCATCGGAATATAGCACTTATGCAGATAGATAATTTCATAACAGTAGTTTCAATTATTGGTCTGACCAGTACTGTTTTCTATGCGATGTTTCGATTAAGTAAATATGCATTTCTTTTGAATATCACTATACTTTCATTTTTGTTATTCTTTCTTGCTCAAGAAAATGAATTAGTATCGATATTACTGTATTTGGTTTGTCCTCTGATGTTAATTAATATAGGGCTATATGTTTTTCTGCATAAAACTGAAAACACACAAAATGGAAATACTAAATATCAGGTTAGTTTTATTACGAATAAAGGAAACTTCAAGTTAGATAATATCAAACGTGGTGCATCTGTCATTGGTTCTGCAGGAAGTGGAAAGACCGAAAGTGTGGTTTATGGGTTTCTAAAACATTTTCGGAAAGAGGGCTTTTGCGGAATCATTCACGATTACAAGGATTTTGAACTTACCGAAATGGTATATCCACTTTTTAAGGATAGCGATATCCCGTTTAAGGTCATTTCCTTTGACAAAATCATCCATAGGGTAAATCCTATTGCGCCACGCTATTTAGAGAACGAGGAAAGCGTAAATGAGGTATCACGGGTACTGATTGAAAATCTTTTGGAACAAAGAGAATCAGGAACGACTGGTACAACGAAATTTTTTAACGATGCCGCTGAAGGATTGATAGGTGGATTGATTTGGAAACTGAAAACCGACTATCCCGACTACTGTACACTTCCACATTTGATAGCGATTTATCAAATGCTCGATACGGATAGCCTTATCCAGTTTTTGGAAACAAATACCACTTCAAGAGCGATGGCAGATGCTTTTATTAGTGGAAAAGATTCCGATAGGCAGACCGCTGGTGTGAAAAGTACCTTGGCAAATGCGCTGAAACGAATTAGTACACAGCGCATTTTTATGGCATTGTCCGCAGACGAAGTGCCATTGAATATTAATAGCGAGGAAAACCCTGCAATAATTTCGGTAGTAAACAACCCTAAATATGAAACCTCGTATTCGCCTGTAATTGCCACCATCATTCACACCATTACCAAACAAATGAGCGTGCGGAATTCCAAACCGTCTTTCTTGCTGATGGAAGAAGCACCAACAATACGACTGTTAAATATGCACCGTATTCCGGCAACACTTAGAAGTTATGATATTGCCACCATTTACGTAATGCAGGATAAGATACAGAACGATATTATGTATGGCGACAAGGCAAGCAAAGCAATATTGAGCAACTTGTCTTACCAGTTTTTCGGTAAGGTAAATGACCCTGATACCGCCAAATACTATGAGCGCTTTTTTGAAATCATCAAAGACCCGACGAAAAGCATCAGTCGTGGCCATAATCTCGATTTTGATACGCGAATCACAACGGGCGAAAAAGAAATCCCGAAAATTAGAGCAGACGTTTTCTTTCGATTAAAACAGGGCGAATTTATAACCTATGCTGATGGTAAGGATAAGAAAGTGCAGTTTAAATTGTCAAGAATTCAGCGGCAGCTTCCTGAAGAATCCAAGCAATTTTCTCAGGCGGATTTAGCGGCTAATTTTGAGCGGGTTTATGATGAGGCGAAGTCTATATTTAGTTAAATTAAAAGCCGTATTTATCCTTTCTAAGTCTAAATGCCTTTTCACCACCTTCCATTACTGAAGTAATTTCGTTTTTTATTTTTTTCCTATCAATTGCGCCTTCAGCTTTTATAACACCTCTGGTTTGCGAGCTTGCATCTTTATAATCACAGCATATTACTAATTCAGCGTCACCATTTACAACTAAGTTGGCGTTATGGCTTGTGAAAATCAACTGTCTTTTCTTTTTAGCATTCCAAATGTTTTTGATTATTGCATCAATCGCTCGGTTATCAATGTCATCCTCTGGCTGGTCTATCAATAAAGGTATTCCTGGTTGATTAAGTAGAACTGTAAGAAGTGCAGTAGCTTGTTGTCCAGCAGATGCATCTCGAAAAGGAATTTCGTCCCCAAGCTCATTATTTGTTGTATAAAAGAATTCTGGATTGAATTCCAATTCCGTTGCTGTTAATTGCAACCAATCATCAGTAGAAATTTTGGATTGAATTTTTAGCTTATGGTCTTCAGAAAATCCTGCTGAATCCAAAATTGGTGTTGCAGGTAAATCTTCTGGATTATCTTCATCCAGCTTGAATTCAGCCAATAGTCGTAGTTCTTCTGAAACAGCTATAAATTGGGTAATAGGGTCTGCTTTACTGCGAATATTTTCCAACAATGCATCTATTCGTTCTTCCCTAATTCTTGTTCCTTCAAGAATAGAACGAAATTTTTCTTTGAAATTTGCAAGATTGATGTTCTTAGTGACTATTGCTTTTATAAGGTTGTTTGACAAATCCGTAAAATTTGTTGCTTGGTCGTTCAAGACACCGACTTTTTCAATGTGTAAGTTTTTCCATTCTTCATTATGGATGTTATAATCAACTTCAGGATTTCCAAGCTTTTTAATAACAGATTTTCTTTCGGCAACTAAACTATTGATTTCAGCCAGACGGTCTTCCAGCTTTTTTATGTTTGATAATTGCTCTTGACTTGATTGAGATTTGCCCTTGGCTGCCTCATATTCAGAATTGAATGCGGCTTCCTTTTTTTCCCATTCTTCAATAATTTCATTGTATGCCTTCAATCCACTTTCACTAAAGACATCCTTTAATTTTTGAACAGCATCGTTGATGTTCTTGAATTTTGAATTGATTTCGGTATCAAGTTTAGCTATTAATTCCTTGTTTTCGACATCTTCAAGGAAAGGCTCAATAGGTTCTGGGTACAACTTCAATAGTTCAAGAAGTTCATCTGTTTTGGAATCAAAAAGGGTCAGTTCAGATTCAGTATTTTCTATAATTGTCTTTTCTAACTCAAATTTTGATTTTTTATCAATCGTTTTTTGGTCGTCTTCCGAAATACCTTTTAAGGATTCACGAATACCCTTAACCTGTCCTTTAATAGAACTACCTTCAATATTAAAATTGGCAATCTCGTTCTGTACCTTTTTCTTGCGCACCAGTTGGTTATAAGCATTTTTTAATTTAAGATTTGTTTCATCTAACTTATATGAGATACGCTCTAAGCTGCTTTTTATAGGTTGCTCTATGAATCGTTTAAGTTCTTCAGTCTTAACACCTACATCACTTAGTTGTTTCTGACTGTATGATTGGATGGGCAGTACCTTACGGATATCCTCTTCACTAACTTTTTGAAATTCCCCATCCCCAATCTTCAAAAGTATTTCCCTGCTTGAAGAATTTCTTTTAACGATATGCCGTACATCATTTTTGACCATTGTTATTCTTACCTCACCGCTAACAGCGGTTAAGGTTTTCTTTATCAGAGTATCTCGACGATTCTGAATGATATCCAGCTCTTGGTAGTTGCCAATTTTTACGGTTTGGTCGCATAGTCCCCATCTGATGTATTCCAATATGGTTGACTTGCCCGTTCCTCTTCCACCTATAAATGCATTATATTGACGATTGAATCTAATATTAAAACTTCCCAAAAATTTTGAGTTTGTAACATCGATTGCTTCAATAAATATTTGTGGCATTTCTGGTTCGGCTTGGGATATTCTGGATTCCTTGGCTAAACACGCCTGTCTAATTGCCTCTGCAGTAGGTTCTGCCCATTTTACCCAAGTAGAATATTTTCCAAACTCACGTCCATCTTCATACCTATTATCAGATGTGGATACAAGACCTATACTTTTATTACCATAATTTACATCACCACCATTAATTTTATTTTGATATCCAGATTCAGAGGATATTTCTTTATCGACATAACCGCCAACACAGGGCATTTTAATATAATGCTCTTGGAAACCTTGGCGTATGATTGAATGCTGACCACCTTTACCAACATTTGGAAGAACGATATACCTACCTTTACAATAATTTACTTCATCCAAGATTTTGTGAAGCTGGGAAAGGTTGCTGATGACTTCTTGAGAAATTCTTTGAGTTTGAACTGTCTGTTTATCATATTTGTCTGTAGCCTGAATACCGAGAAAATTGAGAACAGAATTAAGACGTGCATCTTCGAAATCAGCATCAAAAATAATTATGACCTGACTGGCTGGATTGGAAAGACTAAGTTCAATACCCGGAAATACTGTTACAATTTTTTCTGGTTCGCCCATTAATTCGTGTATTTCGTTCTGCTCTTTGGCGACTTTTCTCAAATGCTGGACGAAGACCACATCGTGATGGTCAGTCATTGCGATAGCATTGATTCCAGCACTACTGATTTTATCTAAGTATTCCTTGCAAAATTGTTCGCGATTCTCGTCGATTTGTTGCTTTTCAGCTTCTGATAAATTTGCTATTTGTTCAGCGTTTACACCAAAACGAACACCTGTCCAATTAATATCTCTTGGACTGTGTACTTGAAAATCACATCTATAAAATTTTGCGCCTTTATCCATAAAATATAGTTTTTACAACCACCAAAGGTAATTAACATATTCAGGATTTTAACATTTCAAAGCAGTTTAGTTTTAACAAACATTTTCCTGCATTCGGTATAACTGTAATCTTATTGTAACCGTTTATATCTATTCCCACAATTTAATATCATTATCTTTACTGTCCGATTTTAATTAAATAATGACCGAAACAAACCGCATAGAATACAAACGAGAACTGTCCGATGGACTTGAAAAAGAGGTCATTGCTTTTTTGAACTATCGTGAAGGCGGCATTATCTATATCGGTATTGATAAGGAAGGGAACACTTACGGTCTGGCTGATGCGGATGGCGACCAATTGAAGATTAAGGATAGATTGAAGAACAATATCCGTCCTTCAGCTTTGGGTTTGTTTGATATTGTGAGTGAGGAACGAGATGGTAAAAACATCCTGAAAGTTATTGTGGCGAGCGGTCCTGAAAAACCCTATCATCTCAAAAAATATGGGATGAGTGAAAAGGGTTGTTTTATTCGCTTAGGTTCAGCAGCTGAACCGATGCCACAAAAAATGATTGACGAGCTCTTTGCCAAGCGCACCCGAAATTCCATCAGCAAAATTAAAGCGGGTCGTCAAGATTTAAGCTTTAGCCAGTTGAAAATCTACTACGAGGAATCGGGTCATACCCTTGGTAAAGCTTTTGCAAAGAACTTGGAACTATTGACCGAAAACGGCGCATTCAATTATGCCGGCTATCTCTTGGCAGATAAGAATAACACTTCAATTAAAGTAGCCAAGTATTCGGGCAAAACCCGAACAGACTTGATAGAAAGCAACGAATATGGTCACGAATGCTTAGTAAAAGCGACAAAACAAGTCATTGATAAAATTGCCGTAGAGAACCGAACCAACACAAAAATAACGGCCAAAGAAAGACAACAAGCCAGCCTTTGGAATCCCATCGCATTGCGCGAGGCCATCATCAATGCCTTTGTACATAATGATTATACCAATGAGATTACCCCAAAGTTTGAAATCTTTGCTGATAGAATTGAAATCACATCGGCAGGCGGTCTTCCGGAAGGATTGAGCAAACAGGAATTTTTCGAGGGCTTTTCAGTTCCACGTAACAAAGAACTGATGCGGATTTTTAAGGATTTGGAACTCGTGGAACAATTGGGTTCTGGCATCCCTCGTATTTTGGAACACTATGGCAAAGAGAGTTTTGGCTTTTCAGATAACTTCCTTAGAATGACTTTTAACGCTAAAGAAACTGCTGTTGAAGAAGGTGGTCAAATAGGTGGTCAAATAGGTGGTCTAATGGGTGGTCAAAAAGGTGGTGTAATAGGTGGTGTAATAGGTGGTGTAATTGATGCGACTGAAGCTCTAACTAAAAGACAAAAAGAAGTTCTTAAACTTATTGCGGCTAATCCTTCCATAACCTATAATGAAATAGCTGAAGCTTTGGGTATTAATGAATCTGCTGTTGGTAAGCATATTACAGCTATCAAAAATAAAGGCTTTTTAACGCGTCAAGGCGATACACGAGGTTATTGGGAAATCAATCTCGATAAAAATTAAGAAAAATCTTTTAAAAAGGTCCTTTTTCTCTTGGTCCTTTACTGGTCACTTTCCATTGACCGTTTTCTTTAGTCAGTTTAAAAATGCCTGTTTTTCCATCATAGGTCGTGCTGTATTTTACCCAGGCAAGTTCGCCATCAACGGCTTCGTCTAAAATTTCTACCTTGATATCTTTATCAGAATCTGGCATCATATTCTGTACAGTAATCAAACTGGCATAGCCTTCAGAAGTGGTATGCTTTTTTAAGGCTGATTCATCTTTTGAGAAAAAGCTTGACGCAACAACTTTGGCAGTTTCAGAAGGGGATTTTGTTGTGCTTTCTGAACAAGAAAGGAACAACAATACGAGCGAGCAAATGACTAATTTTTTCATAACAGTACTAATTTGGGTTATTGATATATCTATGCGATAATTTCATTTCAATGTTTCGTTCGCCATCTTTTTCATTCAATTCCAAAATTGCCCTGCGGTCATCGGATAATGAAAATTTGGGCAACACATAAACAAATCGAGCCATTTCATTTTCCTTGATTTTGGACGGCAGATTATGTTTATATATCGGTTCTTGATATAGTCGTTGCAACGATTTTCTTTTCCCTTTTTGTCTCGTTTCAATAGACAGGTTCAAGAAATTCAAATCGTAGTCTAACGTAGAATTATTTTCAATCTCGATAACGAAATAGAGTTCATCCTTATCAAAAACAATGTTCTCTACGGTCAAGATAATACCTTCGTTTCGTTTCTTGATTCGCGCTATGCGCTGTTTTCTATTGAGAAGATATGAGCAGAATTTCTGGTAATAATAGGTGCTGTTATCTACAAGTTCTTCAGAAGATTCAACAAGAACCGAATTCTTTACAATCGGCTTTTCATTACCGATACTATTGGATAGCGGAATGAAATAATTGAGCTTAGAAAGCTGTTTTTTATACCTTACAATATACGAAAAAATCGAACCATTTCTATTGACTACCAGTAAATTACTTTCCTTTCCAGGGGTTGCTTGAAGAAGCCCAAAATACTGTTCTTTTTCACGGTTGTAGGTAAATACAAAATTATCTGAACCGGTTATGCCTTGCCGTATGGGTTCTGGGAAGAATAGCGCAACGTTCTTGGTGTCGTTTGCATAAATGGTGTCGAGTAAATGAGTGGTTTGTGCTTTTACTTTTGCGAAAGCGGAAATAAACACAAGGACTATTATTATAATTGAATTTTTCATAAGAGTGAAATTTTAATTGCCCATTATGGGCTCATAACTTGGGTTTTAGAATGAGTTTATAATTGTTCAATACCGTAACTTTTACATTGCGGTTGCTACGTCTGAGCACTTTTGTTACGCCACCTACTTGCGGAACGGTAGGTATGTTGATGTCGCCAATAATATCGTCCAACACTTCGGTAGTAGCTTCTGCTCTAAAATTGTTCTGTACATAGATACCTTCGCTACCATCTGATAAATCAAAAGCTTTAAGTTTGGTGGGATGGTGCTTTATGTTTTCAATTTCAATGAGCGCACGATTAGGCTGAAAACTGATAAACCCGAATACAGGTGTATTCTTGGGCATCAGCTTACCATTGATGGTAACAGTTTTGGTCAGGCGCATTCGCAATCTGGTATTCGCTTTTACTACTTGGTCGCCATCTACCACCACGTAAATTGTTTCATCTGTATTGCCGATGATGGATACCTCATTGGGTTTAGGTGCAGCAGCGAAGAACAATTGATGTTCCAAGCCCAATTCTTTCGCTTGGATTATTTGTTCCCGCTTTACTTCAGCAGAATCTATTGTTGATACCACTTTGCGAGCAGTTCTTCTTTGTCCCAAATTTTGGTACCGCTTTTCTGAATATTGAATCTTACCAGCTTCATAGATACTATCTACGATACGTTCTTTTTCCCGTTCTGGTAAATCTGGGTCGTAAAATCCCAAGGAATCAATCAACTTTTCATCATAGATGCTGGGTGCATTGTTTTCACGAACTTTCTTCAAATCGTTAATCGCATCCAGTTTGGAATCATATTCTTTTTGGTCCTCTTCCAAATCTGGCACTAAGGTCTGCTTAAGATTTTCAGTTTCACTTTCATCATCGCCCATTACCATTACCGAATAGGAAATAAGGAATATGAAAATCACGGCCAATACCGCAGCAAATACTATTTTATTCTTTTCTACTTTCATAATCGTGTTTTTTTAAATGCCGATTACCTGCCCTGTCTCTTATACACATCTCCGAGCCCACGAGACCTCTCTACATCTC
>CAJXPE010000083.1 GCA_913057965.1 uncultured Marixanthomonas sp.
TGTAGAGAGGTCTCGTGGGCTCGGAGATGTGTATAAGAGACAGGCTTAAAGTTAACAACGGTCGATTTAGGAAATGGAGAACCCGTACAGATTGTATGTGGCGCGCCCAATGTAGCAGCAGGCCAAAAGGTTCCTGTAGCTACGGTTGGTACTACTTTATACACCCCTGAAGGAGAACCTTGGAAAATAAAAAAAGGGAAAATACGGGGCGAAGTTAGTATGGGAATGATTTGTGCCGAAGACGAACTAGGTTTAGGACAAAGCCACGATGGGATTATGGTTCTAGAAGAAACGCTAGCTCCTGGAAAGCTTGTTAGCGAACTTTTTGATATAGAAAATGATGTCGTTTTTGAAATTGGCCTCACTCCCAACCGGTCTGATGCTATGAGTCATTGGGGCGTAGCACGTGATTTACGAGCAGGGTTGCTACAAGAAGATATTACTTTAGAATTAATAACACCTTCTAACAGTAGCTTTCATGTTGATAACCGCACCCTAAAGATAGACGTAGATGTAAAAGATTTAAAAAAAGCACCCCGTTATTGTGGAGTAACTATCAGCGGATTAAAAGTAGCACAATCCCCTACTTGGTTGCAAAATAGATTACAGGCTATCGGGATTACCCCTATCAATAATATTGTCGATATAACCAATTACGTGTGCCATGACCTTGGTCAACCACTGCATGCCTTTGATGCCGCTAAAATAAAAGGTAGCGAAGTAAACGTACAAACACTCCCTTCAGGAACTAAGTTTACAACCTTGGATGATGTAGAACGCGAATTGCACGAAGATGATTTAATGATTTGTGACGCTGAAGGCCCTATGTGTATCGCTGGGGTTTTTGGTGGAATAAACAGTGGTGTTACCGAAACAACTACCAGTATCTTTTTAGAAAGTGCTTATTTTGATCCTATTAGCGTGCGAAAAACGGCAAAAAGACATGGTTTAAATACAGACGCTTCGTTTCGTTTTGAAAGAGGGATTGATCCTAATACCTGTAAGTACGCTATGCTACGGGCTGCACTGTTGATTCAGGAAATTGCAGGTGGTGAAATTACCAGTGAGATTGTAGATATTTATCCTAAGAAAATCGAAGACCACCAAGTATATCTCAATTTTGACAACGCCACGAAGTTAATTGGTGAAGAAATTCCGCCGGAAACTATTAAAGACATCCTTACATCGCTTGAGATGAAAATCAATAGCGTTACCGAAAGTGGTATTGGAATGATTATCCCTGCCTATCGCAACGATGTTACGCGGGAAGCCGATGTGATTGAAGAAATTTTACGTGTATACGGCTACAACAACATTAATTTTACTGAAAAACTGAACGCCTCAATTGCTATTACACAGCCGATTGAAGATTATAAAGTTCAAAATAAAGTAGGCGATCAGCTTACGGCATTGGGTTTTCATGAAATGATGGCCAACTCGCTTACCAATCCTGATTTTGTTAATTTTTCTGAAGCGTTAAAGCCAGAATATAACGTTACCATGTTAAATCCATTGAGTAACGATCTTTCGGTATTGCGGCAATCCATGTTATTCGGAAATCTCGAAGCACTTGCTTACAATAGCAATAGACGGATGCAAAATGTAAAATTGTTTGAATTTGGTAAAACGTATCATAATTTTTCAGAAGAACGCGTAGAAAACAAACACCTATCTGTATTAATTTCTGGTGATAAAACCGAAGGTAATTGGGCGGTGCCAACCCAGCAAACTACATTTTTCTACGGAAAAGGGATTATTAGTTCTATTCTGGAACGGCTTGGAATCAACAATACAACTGAAAAAGACACAAAGAATGATATTTTTTCTGAAGCTATTTCTATTTCAGCAAACAAAAAATCATTGGTTGAATTTGGAATACTGAAGAAACAAATCACGAAAGAATTTGATATTGAAGCTGAAGTATTTTACGCAGATTTTAACTGGGATGAAGTATTAAGCGCGATTTCACGAGATGGATTCCACGTTACACCAATTCCAAAATATCCACAAGTAAAAAGGGATTTTGCATTGTTAGTAGATGAAAAAGTAACCTTTAAAGAACTAAGAGAAGCTGCTAAACAAACAGAAAAGAAATTACTGGTAGCAATGAACCTATTTGACGTATATACCGGTAAAAACCTTCCAGAAGGTAAAAAATCTTACGCTGTGAGTTTTACGTTGCAAGACGACAAAAAAACGTTAACTGATAAGCAGATAGACAAAATCATGAAGAAGCTTCAGCAACGCTTTGAAAAAGATTTTGGAGCAACACTTCGTTAAAAGCTATTTTACTAAATAAAAAAAAAGCGGCTTTTATGGCCGCTTTTTTAGAATAGTAACTTAACTTTTAATCAATTTAAAAATTACTTAGGTAATACTACTGAATCTATTACGTGTATTACACCATTAGATTGGTTTACATCTGCAATTTTCACAGTTGCCATACCACCATTTTCATCTTTTAATACTACTTTTTTTCCTTTCATCATAGCAGTTAAAGTTCCACCACTTACAGTTTTAAAAGTAGCTTTTCCATTTCCTTTTTTAATCGCTGCAACGATGTCTGCTGCTTTCATATCTCCAGCAACTACATGATACGTAAGTATTGTTTGTAATTTCTTTTTATTTTCTGGCTTCAATAAAGTAGCAACAGTTCCTTCTGGCAATTTATCAAATGCCTTGTTTGTTGGAGCAAAAACTGTAAAAGGTCCGTCTCCTTGTAATGTTTCAACTAAACCTGCAGCCTTTACAGCAGCAACCAATGTTGTGTGATCTTTAGAGTTTACAGCATTTTCTACAATGTTTTTGCTTGGGTACATTTCGGCACCACCAACCATTACTGTTTTCTCTTTCATTTTTTTGTCTTTCATCATTTTATCTTGTGCAAATGATGTGCTAGTACCGGCAATTAAAGCCATTGTTAATACTGCAACTACTGTTTTAAGCTTATTCATAATTATTGTTTTTAGTGTTTGTTAATGTATCTATATAAACGAAACCCTTACCTCCACGGTTTTAAATCTATATTCATTTGGGTTTTATTTAACAGTATTAAAAACACGCAACCCATAGAATTCTGCTGTTAAAATATTGCGTTTCATTTCTTTATCCTTTAATTTTATGGGAAACAAATCGGTATGCTTTCAAAAACGAATATTGAAATAAAACTGGCGCAGGTTCGGAATAAGCGAATTTCCGAAGCAGCAATTTTAAAAGAAGTCGAAGTTATTTTTTCCGAAAACGAAACAAAACGTGATGCTATTAAAGAAACGCTTGCAAATAATACTTCCGAAAAAATAAACTCCTTCGATTTTGACAAATTAAAGGGAAACCGAATATATCATATCACTGATATTAAAAAAATATGTGTGAATTACAGACTGCGGTTTTTAGATTCTCATTTTTTTAAAGGAACGGTTCCTGAAGAAGCTGTTAGCAAAATACGTCAGCTTGAAAACGAGCATGACACTTCGCTAAGCAACTTTAAAATTATAGCTCCTGCAAAATTGCTGAAACTGGAGAATGCAGACGATCCGTTACTTTTTGCTCCTATGGGTAATGATTATTTTTATTTAATCCATAAATGGGGTAATGACTTACATCCTTTCCGTAAAGTCTTGATGTGGCCATACAAATCATTAGAAAACGTTATAGCCACTGTATTTATTATTAGCTTGTTAGTAACTTCAATAATTCCCATACATTTATTTTCAACTGGAACGACCAACCAAGAGTATCTTTTACTATTTTTATTCATGTTTAAATCGGTAGGTGGAATCGTTATTTTTTATGGTTTTGCTAAAGGAAAAAATTTCAATACCGCAATCTGGAACAGTAAATATTATAACGCATAGAACTTATGAGCGAAAATCTTAAAGAAACCATTCGAATTTATACTGGCCCTGCGATGTTGGCAAAAGCTCTTACATCAAGGCTAAACGACATCAACATACAACCCATTACCAAAGACGATCACCAAAGTGGTATTGTTAGTGGTTTTGCAACTGGTGTGCCCGGTCAAGTGCGTTTATTTATTAGAAAAGAACAATTACCCAAAGCACAATCTGTTATTGATCTTTTTCTGCAAGATGTAGATGAGGAAGAAGAATAGTCAACAAAGTGTATTTATATAAAAAAATCCCGCTAAAAAGCGGGATTTTTTTATATTTCTAAGCTTCTACAGCATACATCTTATCACGATGTTCTTTTAGTTTTTTATCATTCATATACTCATCAAAAGTAGCGTAGCGGTCAATCACTCCATTTGGAGTTAATTCAATCACACGGTTACCAACCGTTTGCGCAAACTCGTGATCGTGGGTTGTAAGCATCACGGTTCCCTTAAAGTTTTTTAATGAATTGTTGAAGGCTGTAATCGATTCCAAATCTAAGTGGTTGGTTGGCTCGTCCAGCATCAATACGTTGGCACGCATCATCATCATCCTACTTAACATACAACGCACTTTTTCACCTCCAGAAAGCACATTCGATTTTTTAAGGGCCTCTTCCCCACTAAACAACATTTTACCTAAAAAGCCACGAATATACACTTCTTCCCGTTCTTCTTCCGTTTTGGCATATTGACGCAACCAATCTACTAAGGACATATCGTTTTCAAAGAACTTTTCGTTATCCAATGGTAAATAACTTTGCAGTGTCGTTATTCCCCATTTATAGTCACCAGCATCTGCTTTACTATTTCCGTTTATAATTTCATAAAAAGCAGTTGTAGCTCGAGAATCTCTTGAATACAAAACTACTTTATCTCCTTTTACTAAGTTGATGTGGGCATCCTTAAACAAAACCTCTCCATCTATAGAAGCTGAAAGTTTATCAACCTGCAAAATTTGATCGCCGGCTTCGCGCTCGCGGTCAAAAATAATGGCGGGATAGCGACGGCTGGACGGTTTAATAGCATCGACGTTTAGCTTTTCAATCATTTTTTTTCTTGAAGTTGCTTGCTTCGATTTTGCTACGTTGGCACTAAAGCGCCGAATGAAGTCTTCTAATTCTTTTTTCTTTTCTTCAGCTTTTTTGTTTTGCTGAGCTCGTTGACGCATCGCCAATTGGCTACTTTCATACCAAAACGTATAGTTACCACTGTAATGTGTTATTTTTCCGAAGTCAATATCACTAATGTGGGTACAAACCGCATCCAGAAAGTGACGGTCGTGCGATACTACAATCACACAGTTATCATAATTGGCCAAAAAGTTTTCAAGCCACGTAATGGTTTCGTAATCCAGGTCGTTTGTTGGCTCATCCATAATCAACACATCTGGGCTACCAAACAACGCTTGCGCCAATAGGACACGTACCTTTTGCTTTCCGTCAATATCGCTCATCATGGTATAATGCAAACTCTCATCAATACCCAGGTTTGAGAGCATAGCCGCAGCATCGCTATCGGCGTTCCAACCGTTCATTTCTTCAAAAACAACTTGAAGCTCTCCAATTTTATCAGCATTTTCATCGGTATAATCTGCATAAAGCTTATCAATTTGAGTTTTTATTTCAAACAAAGGTTTATTACCTCGAAGCACGGTTTCTAAAACGGTATGATCATCATAAGCGTTGTGGTTCTGCTCCAACACAGACATGCGCTTTCCAGATTCTAAATGAACATGCCCGGAGGTTGGTTCTTGTTTTCCTGATATTATTTTTAAAAATGTAGATTTACCTGCACCATTGGCACCAATAATTCCGTAACAATTCCCTTGGACAAACTGTGTACTAACCTCATCGAACAACACACGTTTTCCGAACTGAACTGATAAATTTGAAACTGAAAGCATTCTTTTTCCTCTTTTAAAATTTTGCGCAAAAGTAACGAATAACCTGCGATTGAAGAAACATTAACGTTTTAATATTCCTTTTAACGTGTGGTTAACAGTTTGCGCTGACAGGGTCTTATACATTTGTTATTAACCAAATAATACTTTCGTGAACAAAACAGTACTTTTCATTTTTATTGCCCTTTCTATTATTTCTTGTAATAACAAGGAAGAAAGCATTAATGGAGCTACTTGGCTTAGTGGGGAGATTGTAAACCCAAAAAGTGACTACATCTATATTACCCAAAACAATAAAGTACTGGACACGGTTAAATTGAATAAGAATAATTTTTTTTCCTACCAGTTTAAAAATCCGAAAGAAGGTATTTATTTTTTTAACCACAAAGAATATCAAGCAGTTTATGTAGAGCCGGGAGACAGTATATTATTGCGGGTTAACACGATTGAGTTTGACGAATCACTTTCCTTTTCGGGAAAAGGTGGTGACAAAAATAACCTCTTGATGGATTTTTTCCTTTTGAATGAAAAAGAGGCTCCATTGTTAGCCCGTTACAATCAATTGCCTCCAGCCAAGTTTGAAACCAAGTTGGACTCTTTAAAAAACGAATGGGAATCTATTTATGATACTTTTTTAGCAAAAAATGAATCTTCAAAAACCTTTAAAAAAGTAGCTCAATCTACTATTGATTATATTTACAATATGCGCAAAGAGCTCTATACCTCTGCGCATGCCAATAATCCTTCTGTTGACGAAAGTAGTTTTCCTATAGGTTTTTATACTTATCGTGAAAATATAGATTTCGGTAATGAACTACTGCGCACTACTTACCCCTATTATCGATTTTTAAATTTTTACTTGGACAATCTAGCTCATAAACAAAAACAAGGTGAAGCTAGGTTTGATCGATTCTCTTTTGCACATAACTATACTAAACTGAAGCTTATTGATAGTATTATCACGAACGATTCCCTTAAAAACGATCTTTTAAAATATAACGTAAGACGCTATTTACTAAATGCTAAAGATGCAGAAAATGAGCAAAAAATAATAACTCTTTTTGATAAAGTAAGCACCAACACAAATCATAAAAGGAGAATGAATAGATTGGCCCAAGCCACTATACAATTAACGCCAAATCACGTAATTCCTAATTTAGAGTTGGTCACGACCGATAATACAGTAGAATATCTACAAAAAGTAATCAAAAAACCTACAGTTATTTACTTTTGGTCCATGAAATCTGTTCAGCATTATAAAAGCATACACATAAAAGTGGCTGAGCTTAAATCTAAATATCCAGAATATAATTATATAGGGATCAATACCGACACCCACTTTAAAAAATGGCTTACTATTGTTGACCGTTTAAAGTATAATGCTTCCAATGAATATCAATTTGAGAATATTGAAAAAGCTGAAAAGCAATTGGTCCTTACTTCAGTAAACAAAGCATTAATTGTAGATAAAGATGGTATGATTTTAGAGGGTAACACCAATCTACTCAGTACCGAAATTGAGGAATTGCTGTTAGGGTATATTAATAAGTAAAGCCTTCCACATTGCTGCAAAAGGCTCTTTATTCTTTTCTGAATTAAAATCTATTTATTTAATTCCCTTTCTTATAATCTGCCAAGAACTTTTCAAGGCCAATATCGGTAAGTGGGTGTTTTAATAAACCTTCTATTGAAGAAAGAGGTCCGGTCATTACATCGGCACCAATTTTAGCGCATTCCAGTACGTGCATCGTGTGACGAATGGAAGCTGCTAAAATTTCAGTTTCGAAACCGTAGTTATCATAAATAAGGCGTATTTCAGCAATAAGATTTAATCCGTCTGTTGAAATATCGTCCAATCTACCTATAAATGGTGAAACATACGTAGCTCCAGCTTTTGCTGCTAACAAGGCTTGTCCTGCAGAGAATACCAGCGTACAATTAGTACGGATTCCTTTATCGGTAAAGTATTTAATCGCTTTTATTCCTTCTTTGATCATCGGTACTTTTACCACAATCTGCTCGTGCAAATCAGCCAATTGCTCGCCTTCTTTTACAATACCATCAAAATCGGTTGCAATTACTTCAGCTGAAACATCACCATCCACAATATTGCAGATATCAACATAATGCTTCAAAATATTATTGCGACCAGTAATGCCTTCTTTGGCCATTAACGACGGATTGGTCGTTACACCATCCAGAACACCTAAGTCTTGTGCTTCGCGAATTTGATCTAAGTTTGCGGTATCGATAAAGAATTTCATAGTAACAGATTTTCGGTTTTGATTGTTACAAAAGTAACGAAGATTACCGCTGTTTTAAACCGAAAACGTAAAAAGATTGCTTATTTCAGCTTATAATGATTCAGCAACATCCGTTCGTACGTTTTATCGGGAAGGATTTTTTTAAGAACAACTGAAAATTTTTGAATAAAAGAACCTACTTTATAATGCACTTTAGGATTTTTGGTTTCGATTATTTGATGCACCACTTTTGCCATTTTATCAGGATCTTCCCCTGAATCTACGTGCTCATCCATTAGTTTTAGGGTGTTTCCGTATTCTTTTTTGTAAGGCGAATTTTCTAATTGTGGGGCATGATATCGACTAGCAGCAATATTCGTAGCAAAATCGCCTGGTGCAATGTTGGTCATTTTAACACCAAATTGCCGCACTTCCATGCGTAATGCTTCAATGGTAATTTCCAAAGCTGCTTTGGTTGCCGAATAAATTCCTCTATATGGAAGTCCCATATATCCAGCAATGGAAGTAATGTTGATAATAGTACCACTACCCTGCTCTCGCATCGTTGGCAGTACTGCTTTTATAACGTTTATTGGTCCGTAGAGATTTGTAGCAAAAGCTTTTTCAATTTCAGGATTGGGTGTTTCTTCAATAGGTCCTGTAATGCCTACTCCCGCATTGTTAATTAGCACATCAACCTTACCTTCTTGTTGTAATAACTCGTTTACGGATTCTTGAACACTTTCTAAACTAGTCACTTCCATTTTCAACAGCGGAAACGAACTGGTATCCTTGTATTTTTGTGGGTTACGGCTCGTTCCGTACACTACATAATTTTTTGAAAGCAGGTAGTTACCTATTGCCTTTCCTATTCCGGAAGATCCGCCTGTTATTAAAACAACCTTTGACATATACACGTTTTATAGCTCGCAAAGATGCAGTTACGTCTTAACTTTTGCAAGCATAGCAGGATTTTATTTTCTATTCTATAGGTTTATAATACCTAATTAAACCGCAGTGGATGGAAAATTTATAGTTTGTAAGTGCAATGAGACTGTAAATAGTTATTGGGTTATTTAGTAAGAAGGTCTTATTATCTCAATAACTAGTACCTTAATAACTTTTTTTTTTTGACTATTCCAACCAAATTTTAAAGTCTTTAACCCGTTCTCTAGCTACTATTATATCTTGATCACAATAACTGTTCAGTTTTAGCTGAAGTCTTGAGTTGGTGTACGATATAATATCCTTGATTGCGTTAATATTTATATAGAAAGTACGGTTTACCCTGAAGAATGTTTGAGGGGCCAATTCGTTTTCCAATTGTTCTAAGGTTGTATCTAATAAATAATCACGCCCTTCGGTAGTGTGGGCGTAGGTTCCTTTGTTTTCAGAATAAAAGCACTCAATATCATCTACCGAAATCATTTTAAGGTGCTGCCCTATTTTAGTCGTGAATCGTTTTTTGTATTCACGTTCCACTGGGTTGGTCAACATTTTTTTAATGTCTTCAAAATTCAATTGAACGTTTTGTTGCTGGGGTTTAAAGGTTTTATACTTTTCAACTGCTTTCTCTAAATCTTCTTTATCAATGGGTTTTAATAAATAGTCAATACTGTTCAACTTGAAGGCTTGTAAAGCATATTCATCATACGCTGTGGTAAAAATAATAGAACTGGTTATCGAAACTGCATCGAAAATTTCAAACGAGAGACCATCACTCAACTGAATATCCAAGAATATCAATTCGGGTTGTGGATTGTTTGAAAACCACTCAATCGATTCCTCAACGCTGTAAAGGGTGTGCTTTACAGTAACATCTAGTTTTTCCAGCATCCGTTTTAATCGTCTTGCTGAAGGTTTTTCGTCTTCAATAATCAATACTTCCATGTTCTCTTAATTAATTTTTACGCTACTAAAATAGTAATTATAGACTGGAAGGGTGAAATAAAAATTACTGAAACAACAAAAACCGAAGCTGAATTGTCTTCGGTTTTGCATTTTGATTGGTTGACTATTAAAACTGACTTAAGACTAAAAGACTTATGACATAAGACTGCTACTCCTTCCGCTATCTTCGCTTCGCTGGATAGCACCTTCCCCTGCGTAGGGGAAGGAACATTTTATTAATAAAACACATTCCGAAATAACACTTCGGCAAGCTCAGTGTGATAATAAAATCAAAAGTTTTATTATCACATTTTATGGGTTCCGCCACCTGATTTGCTTTCGTTTTTTGAAACGTTGCCGGGGTTGCCATAATAATGAACATCACCTCCACTAGAGGTTTCAGAAACAAGTTTTTCTTGTACGTTTACAGTAATATCGGCACCACTTGAAACATCGGCTGTGCAATTAAGTACCAATAAGCCTTTAGCGTTTAAGTCACTCCCGCTGGATGCAGACGCATCTAAATTTGTCGCTTTACCTGATACTTTTAAATCGGCACCGCTGCTGGTTTCGGCAATTACTTGTTTTGAAAAAACCTCCACTTCAAGGTCGCCACCACTGCTACAATCTAATGTTAATCGTTCACTTTTAATGACTGAATTCCCTATCACATCGGCACCACTACTAGCTTCAATAGTATTTAAATTAGTATAGGTTACGTACACTTTTTTCGCTTTAGAACGACCTATATTTTCATTGGTTCCTATTTTTAGTTTTCCGTCTATTATTTCGGTTTCAATTATATCTAACAGGTTCTCATCGGCTTCTACTACAATTTTCTCTTCGTCACCTTGCGTTAAGTAGACATCTAAACCTGCACTTCCGCGTACTGCAGTGAAGGATTCTGAAACGGGGCGTTCTTCGGTTACTACGTTACCGTTACCATTGGTCTTGCCAAGGTTAATATCAAATTGACAAGCAGTGCTTAAACCTGCTATCAAGACTAGTAAAATTACATGGATTGGTTTCATGATTGTGTTGATTTATTGGTTATTGATTGAATCTGTTTCTATTGTTTTAGTTACTGGTTTTCTTTTCTGAAGTGAAACGGTATCTGTTTTCTTTTCATTAAAATCGTTTCGCACTTCTTCCTGTCTCTTATACACATCTGACGCTGCCGACGACTCCTTACGTGTAGA
>CAJXPE010000084.1 GCA_913057965.1 uncultured Marixanthomonas sp.
ACTTTTATGTCTAAAGTAAAAATACCTATTTTTAATTGTTTAATCCAACTTGATGAAAGATTTTAAAAAACACTTCCCAGCTTTACAAGGGCGCACCTATTTAAACACACCGGCTTCCGGGCTACTTTCAAAACGGGTTTATAACTGGCGCAAAGAACAAGAAGAGCAGTTTTTACAGAACGGGAATGACTATGGTGCTACTCTTGAAACACTAAAAAGTGTGCGTGAAACAATAGGCGATTTTTTCTCCGCTTCGGAATCGAATGTTGCTTTGGTTCCCAACTTTTCATTTGGGTTAAATACCTTGCTGGAAGGATTGCCCCAGAAGCAGAAAATCCTGCTGCTAAAAGACGATTATCCTTCTATTAATTGGCCAGTACACATGCGTGATTTCGATGTTTGTTTTGCTGAAACAACTGGGAATGTAGAGCAAAATATCGAAGCTGCAGTAACCAAACACCGTCCAACGGTTTTTATTTTCAGTATTGTACAATGGCTTAGCGGAATAAAAATAGATTTTGATTTTTTAAAAGAACTAAAAACCAATCACCCAGATTTATTGTTGATAGCAGATGGAACGCAATATTTAGGAACTGAAAAATTTAACTTTGAAGACAGTCCTTTTGATGTTGTTGGGACAAGTACCTACAAATGGCTTCTTTCTGGGTATGGGAATGGTTTCTTTTTGTTCAAAGAATCGGTAAAAGAAATAATTTTCCCAAGAACCATTGGTTTTAACTCTGCCGCCAATTTTAATAGTGCTCCGGAAGAAACAACCTTTGCTAAACATTTTGAACCTGGGCATCTTGATGTTTTTAACTATGGAAGTTTACAACAGTCGCTCCAGTTTATGGAAGAATTAGGGGTCGAAACCCTTCAGAATAAAATTGAAATGTTATCCATAAAAGCCAAAGCAGCTTTTATGGATTTGGAGCTGTTAAGTGAATCTGTTGTCAATAGAGAAAACCAATCGTCCATTTATAATTTAAAGGGTGATGATGTGTTGTTTCAGAAACTAAAAAAAAACAATATTATTTGTTCCCAACGTGGTGGCGGGATTCGGGTAGGATTTCACTTTTATAACTCTGAAGAAGATTTGGAAACACTTATACAAGCACTAAAAGATTAATTATTCTGTAACCTCCACGCCTTTCCAGAACGCAACATACCCTTCTATCGACTTGGCAGCATGTGAGGCTTCAGGGTAAAACCAAGCTGCATCTGGGTTTTTTTCACCATCCACTTCAATAGTGTAATATGAAGCTTGCCCTTTCCATGGGCAATGGCTGTGTGATTCACTTTTTGTGAAATATTGTTTATTTATAGTGTTTGGAGGAAAGTAATGATTGTTTTCTATGACTATGGTATCGTCACTTTCGGCTAATACGGTATTGTTCCAGATTGCTTTCATGAGGTGGTATTTTTTTATTTTCACCGGTGGTTTCGGTATACTTCGACTCCGCTCAGCACAACGCTATTTTGAAATCCAACTACGTTGGTTTCAAAATCACTCAACCACCTTCGATAGTCACTAAACCAGGTGGTTGAGTGATTTTTAAGTAACCAAATGTTACCTAAAAATCGTATCGAAACCTCCGTCTTCTAAAGCTACTTTTTCCGAACTCCCCGCGTAGTAAACGACAGCCCCTGTTGTCCGGCAGTCGATATCATCACGGCTTCAAAAAGCGGTTCGAGTTTGTTCTTTTTTATTGCCCAGTCAAACACAAAATTGGCACCGGTACCACCGTCTTCATCTTCTTCATCAACTACAATTTCAATGGTTTCCATGGGCTGTAAATAAACAGGGTGGTCTAGGTATTGCCTGATGCGAGTTCCGTAAGTGTCGTAATAATCTGCTTTGTAAATATAGATGGTATCGTTTAAGCTGATATTGCGAATGCTAACGGTTGTCGTTAGATTGAATGTAAAGTTTTTATTTTGCTGATAAATTTCAGAATAAACGGGCAAATACGTGCTGCCTTTGGTCATTAAGCTATCTGGCGTGGTAACATTAATTTCCCTGCTCTCCCAATCGTGAGTAAGGTCCACTCCTTTTTTTTGTTGTTTTAAAGGATCTTTACAAGAAACTGCTATAAATACAAGTAAAAAGAGGGTCAGGTACTTCATAAGTCAATTTTGTTGAAAATTACACAATTTTTCGCTTAAATACATAATTTTTATAAAACGCCTTACTGTCCTTGAACGAGGTTTCTATTTCGAGTCCAGATTCATCGGCCAGCCAATTCACCACTTTATCGGTATATTTTTGTGATATTTCGGTGTGGATCGTTTCCCAAGGATCTAATTGAATGGTGAGATCCAGATCATTAATAATTACCTCCATTTGTTTTGTAGCGACCAAAAAACTTTTCGCAGTTCCGCTTTCAGGATTGTATGTTTCCCAATGCTTAAAGCTCTCTATGTCAAAGTTAGCATCGAGTTCTCGATTAATACGTACCAAAACATTTTTGTTGAAAGCGGCTGTAATACCTGTCTCATCATTATAGGCACTCAGTATGGTTTCAGGTTTTTTCTTTTGGTCAAAACCCATAAAAAGCATATCATCTTCCTGCATCGTATCTTTCAATTTTGAAAGAAAATCAATAGCGCGCGGATGCAATAAATTACCAATATTAGAGCCCAACACCACAATTACTTTTTTACGGGTATTGTATTGTTTAAGCCGCTCCAAAACTTCAAAATACTCTCCTTTTTCCGGATCAACTTCTACATTTGGTAATTCTTCTTGTAGTTTTTCTGAAAGGCTATCGATGGCATTTTGGCTAATATCGATAGGTTTATACACAAAGTTGAAGTTGTTTTCTGAAAGATATTTCAGCAATATTTTTGTTTTTTTTCCATCGCCGGCACCTAATTCAATAAGGTCAAAACCGTTTTCTTTTCCGCGGAAATATTCAGCAATGGGTTGTGTGTGCGTTTCCAATATTTCAAATTCACAATCGGTTAAATAATATTCTGGCATCGCCATGATATCCTGAAACAGTTTATCTCCGGCTTTATCGTAAAAATATTTTGAAGAAAGGTGCTTAGGGAATGTAGTTAGCCCTTCATACACTTCTTTTTTGAAAGCAGTGTCCAGTTTTGTTTGAGTTTTTGTTGTCATATATATGAAGTCGGAATTATCTGGCTAACCTTAAACCGGTAAATTGCCAACGAAGGTTTGTTTGAAAAAAATTGCGATAGGTGGCGCGGGTATGTTTTGGCGAAGTTGCCACCGAGCCTCCTCGCAGCACTTTTTGATTCACCATAAACTTACCATTGTATTCGCCAATGGCTCCCGGCGCCTTTTTATAGCCGGGATAGGGCAGGTAGGCGCTTTCGGTCCACTCCCAACGACTTCCCCATTTAAATTGGTCTTGTGCTACTTCCCATTCAAATTCGGTTGGTAAACGGCAGTCTTTCCATTGGGCAAAGGCAAACGCTTCGTAATATGAAATGTGTGTTACTGGAGCCTTTAAACTCAGTTTTTGAAGTCCGTTTAGGGTGTATTGATGCCATTCCCCATCAATATCGTGCCAATACTGCGGTTGTGAAATGTCGTTTTGGTTTACCCAATCCCAAGCTTCGGCATGCCAAAGGTTATGGTCTTTATAGCCGCCAGCTTCAATAAAGTCTAAATATTCAGCATTGGTGATAAGTTTATTTGAAATTTCAAAATCGTGAATATAGACTTTGTGCCTTCCCAATTCATTGTCGTAGCAAAATGCTTCGGAATTATTATGGCCAATTTCATACACTCCTTCTGGAACAGCAATCCATTCCTGTTTAAACTCCTGACCTGGGTTTTCAAGAAATGAATCATTGTATTTTGGTAGAAACGGATTATTTCCGAGGATATATTTTATATCGGTCACTAATAATTCTTGATGTTGTTTTTCATGGTGGATACCAATAAGAAGGACGTCTTCAATTTCTGAAGTAATATCGTTAGAATTTAAAAACTCTTTCAGTTCGTTGGTAACATAATGGCGATAATCATACACTTTCGCTACGCCTGGTCTTGTTAGATTACCTCGGTTATTTCTTACAACACGTTTGCCAACGGCTTCGTAATAGCTGTTGAAGACAAAGGCGAAATCTTTATGAAATAATTTATAATTGGGTTTATGCGGTTTTAAAATAAATTCTTCAAAAAACCATGTGGTATGTCCCAGATGCCATTTAGGTGGAGAAACATCGACTATAGGTTGCACCACATAATCTTCAATTTCCAAGGGTTTACAAATAGATTCGGTATGTTCGCGGGTTTCCTCAAAAAAGGAAACGAGGTTTTGAGTTTTGATCATAACAATAAAGTGCCGAGTTTTGCCGACACTTTAAAGATACCAAATCTTTTTTATGAAAGATGTTTAGGGTTTGTTAAAGGAAATCTCTTTCTATTTCCCAGTTTTAAACGTTATCGGAACCGTAAATTTTATAGGTCGCGGTTTACCGCCCATCATTCCTGGTTTTGTCATTTTGGGCATGGCCATGATATTACGTTTCGCTTCTTTTTGTAAAGCAGCTGTTCCGCCACTTACCTCTTTAATATCAACCAAGCCTTTTTCATTGATTATAAACTTTACAATTACCCGACCTTGATCGTTGTTTTTGTACGCTTGTGGTGGATATTTAAAGTTTTTGGCAATGTGTTGCGCCAACATGTTATTAAAACAAGCATCGCGTTTGGCAGTATTCCCTTCTTCACATCCCGGCCAAACTGGTGGGATTTCTTTAAGGGTTACTACATTTTTTTGTACATCGCCCCATTCTTCTTGGGCAAAAAGTGTGGTTGAAAAGACAATGCAGAATATAAGTAGGGCATTTTTCATATAAATTGGGTTTTAAATTGCTACCGCTCCTTTAATATGCGGGTGTGGATTATAATCTTCTAAGGTAAAGTCATCAAATTTGAAGCCAAAGATATCTTTTACCTCGGGATTTATTTTCATTTTAGGTAAAGGTCTTGGCTCTCGGGACAATTGTAGCTCAACTTGTTCCATGTGGTTGCTGTAAATATGGGCATCGCCAAAGGTATGCACAAAATCCCCTGCTTGGTACCCACAAACCTGTGCCACCATCATCGTTAATAACGCATACGAAGCAATATTGAACGGAACACCTAAGAAAATATCGGCGCTTCGTTGATATAATTGACAGGATAATTTCCCATCTGCTACGTAAAACTGAAAAAATGCGTGACAAGGCGGAAGTGCTGCTTTGCCGTTTGCTACATTTTCAGAAAATGGTTTGCTGGTATTAGGCATCACGCTGGGATTCCAAGCGCTGACCAACATTCTGCGGCTATCGGGGTTGTTTTTCAGTGTTTCAATAATATCTGAAATCTGATCGATTTCTTCGCTGTTCCAGTTTCGCCATTGGTGACCGTAAACCGGACCAAGATCACCGTTATCATCGGCCCATTCGTTCCAGATTCTAACGCCGTTTTCTTGCAGGTACTTTATATTGGTATCGCCATTTAAAAACCACAACAGTTCATAAATAATTGATTTTAAGTGTAGTTTTTTGGTCGTTATCATCGGGAACCCTTCGCTGAGGTCAAATCGCATTTGGTAACCAAAAACACTTTTGGTGCCAGTGCCGGTTCTATCGTGTTTTTCAGTTCCGTTTTCAAGAACGTGTTCTATAAGGTCGTGGTATTGCTTCATGGTCAAAAGAATTTGTGGCTAAATATAAGAATACCACTTTTTTATTAAACTGAATCTCTCGAGATTTATTATATAGTTATTAACGAAGTGTTTATTGTTTAATAGATGAGTTTAATTAGCGGTAGCTTCAATACACTTCGTCAAACTTAGTACATCACATTCCTGCTTACGTCGGAACACTCAGCCACTTTTCTGCTTCAATAGAATATAAACTTGAAACTTGAAACCTGAACCCCAACACTACTTACCCAATAATCATTCCAGCAATCGTTGCTGAAATCAAGGAAGCGATGGTTCCTCCAATTAAGGCTTTCATTCCAAATTTAGACAGCTGTTTGCGTTGTCCCGGAGCCAAAGAACCAATCCCACCAATTTGTATTCCTATAGATGCAAAATTAGCAAACCCACATAACATATAGGTTGCCATAATTATTGATTTTTCATATTTTAAATGAAGAATGTTTGTAACGTCTTTTAAGTCGGCCAATTGAATATAACCTACAAATTCACTGGCGGCAAGTTTAATACCCAATAATTGTCCCATTAACATCATATCTTCCCTGGAGACGCCGATAAGCCACATAAGCGGCGCAAATAAATACCCCAAAACAAACTCTAAAGAAAGCTTATTGTAGGGAGTGTGATTGGCAATCAATTCGTTTAAAGAAGTAAAATGCCACGCGATGTTTAACGATTCAATGGTAAAACCATCAAAGCTAGCAAATCCGCCTAAAATTCCATTAACTAAGGCAATCATTGCAACAAAAACCAATAGCATAGCTCCAACATTTACAGCTAACCTAAGCCCTTCTGTAGTTCCATTAGCGATAGAGTCTAATAAGTTAGAGCCTATTTTTTCTGAAGAAACTTTCGCGTCTGTATTAACAATTTCTGTTTGTGGGTATAATATTTTTGAAATAACAATAGCCCCCGGTGCCGCCATGACTGATGCTGCTAACAGGTGTTTTGCAAAGGTAAGCCTTAAAAGTGGATCGTCTCCTCCTAGAAAGCCTATATATGCTGCAAGAACAGCTCCTGCTACGGTTGCCATACCGCCAATCATAACAAGTAATATTTCAGACTTGTTCATTTTTTCTAAATAGGCTTTAATTAATAGTGGCGCTTCTGTTTGTCCTAAAAAAATGTTTCCGGCTACACTTAAACTTTCTGCCCCAGATATTTTTAAAACTTTAGATAACAGCCAAGCTAAGGCTCTAACTACTTTTTGAATAATGCCTAAGTAAAATAATACAGAAGTTAATGCCGAGAAAAATATAATAGTGGGCAGTACTTGAAAAGCAAATATAAACCCGAAGGTATCCATATCTACCACTAAGCCTTCAAACAAGAACTTACTTCCTGCTTGTGTATATTCTAGAATATTTATAAAAACATTTCCAATGGCTTCAAAAATGCTTTGTATAAATGAGATTTTTAATACGCCAATAGCAATGATAAGCTGAAGCGCTAAACCAATTCCTACCGTTTTCCAATTAATTGCCTTGCGGTTAGAGCTAAATAGGAATGCGATAAATAGTAAAGAAATCATCCCCACAATACCGCGCCATAAACTGTTAAATGAAAATCCCTGTGCGGGTACAATTTCATCGGTATCTTTCGTTATTGTAGGGGTATCAGTTGTTGTTGTTGCAGCAATTACTTCGTCGTTTCGTTTGTTTTTAAAACTATAAACTGCTTGATCTTTAGAAAAAATAAGTGAGCTGTCCGTTAGCGTTTCCACCCGATATCGGCGTATGATATTTTTAGGAGTATCGTAGAAAAATACAAGCAGATTATTTTGGTAGATGTAATCACCAGATGCTTTTATAGAGTCTTTATTCTGTAAGCGATATTCAAACCGACCATTATCTAAATTTAAATAATCTTGGTAAGGATCTAAATTAACTAATGAAGTAGCTTTTTGATTTTCGGCGTTATGAAACAACCATTTTTTTTCAATAGTTTGAGAAAAAGCAGTAGAACAGAAAAGACATAAAAAAGCAATCAATAAAAAATTCCGCATAGAGTTTGTGATTATTAATTACTTCTGAAAAAGGTTAAAATACATAGTAATACGTTTGCTGAAGTTTTTATTAAAAAGGTTATTCTCGTTTTGAAATTTCATCTCGAATACTGGCTGCTCTTTCGTAGTCTTCATTTGCAACAGCTTCATCCAGCATTTCATTCAATTCTTTTAACGAAAACTTACTAAAGTTCTGTTTTGAAGGTGCGACGGATTCTTTGTCTTCTCCGCTAATTAAATCTTCAAGTACAGACTCTTCGTCTTTTGAGATTTTATCTTTTTTCTTTTTTGGTGTTGTTTTCAAAAAGATTCCAGCTTTATCTAAAATAGCTTTATACGTAAAAATAGGAGCATTAAACCGAAGCGCCAATGCAATAGCGTCGCTTGTTCGGGCATCGACTATTTCTTCCAGTCCGTCGCGTTCACAAATAATACTGGAGTAAAAAACACCATCAACCAACTTGTGTATAATCACTTGTTTGATTAGGATTTCAAACCGATCAGCAAAATTTTTAAAAAGGTCGTGGGTAAGTGGGCGAGGTGGTTTTATTTCTTTTTCCAATGCAATAGCAATGGATTGCGCTTCAAAAGCACCAATAACAATTGGTAGTTTCCGTTCTCCATCCATTTCGCTCAATATTAGCGCATAGGCGCCGTTCTGGGTTTGGCTGTAGGATATTCCTTTTATGTTCAGTCTTACAAGACTCATTAAAGAAGTATAATTTCAATGTTAATGTTAAAGGACTCTTTTACTATGGTGAAATCCCCTATAAAAAAATAAAGCTGTTTAAAAAAGGAAGTTTCCTTAATTAAACAGCCTTTAATATCAGGCACAAAGTAACAAAAATTATGCGTTCTGTGCTTTGAATTCTTTTAATTTTTCATTCAGTTTAGGTACTACTTCAAAAGCGTCGCCTACAATACCGTAATCAGCGTTTTTAAAGAAAGGTGCTTCCGGGTCGTTATTGATAACTACTTTCGTTTTTGATGCACTAATTCCAGCTAAGTGTTGTATTGCTCCAGAAATACCGATCGCAATGTATAAATTAGCGGCTACTGGCTTACCGGTTTGTCCTACGTGCTCACTGTGAGGTCTCCATCCCATATCACTAACAGGTTTAGAACAAGCTGTTGCTGCACCTAGAATATCGGCCATTTCTTCGATCATTCCCCAGTTTTCTGGTCCTTTTAGACCACGACCACCAGAAACTACAATTTCAGCATCGGCAATAGTTACTTTATCTGTTGCTTTGTCCACAGAAACTACATCTACTGAAAAGTCTTCAGAAGAAAGTTCGGGTGAAAAATCTTCAGCCGTTCCAGCAGCTTCGTTTTCTTTCACACCATATCCGTTTTTAGCTAAACCTACTACTTTAACGTCGGTTTTAATTTCGGTAATGGAAAACGCTTTATTGGTAAAAACACTGTGCTTTACTTTAAAAGGATCGGTGCTTTCTGGTAACTCAGAAACATTAGGTACGTACCCTGCGTCTAGATTTACAGCTAAAAGCGGTGCCATATATTTACTATTGGCGCTACCCGAAACGATAACTACTTTGGCATCTTCTTTTTTGGCAGCTTGTGCTACGGCGTCTGCATATGCTTCCGCATTAAACTTTTTTAATTTGTCGTTAGAAACATTCAGTACCTTATCGGCACCGTATTTTCCTAATTCGCTTGTGTCACCTCCGTTTATAGCTACAGCGGTTACTTGCGTGCCCATTTTGTCTGCAATTCCTTTTGCATAGGAAACAGCTTCTTGCGCTATTTTCTTAAATGTTCCTTCTTCGGATTCTGTATATACTACTACTGACATATTTTAATTTTTTTTTGAATTCTGAAAAAATCAGAATGTAATTTTAGTTTGCTTTAGATTTCAAATACTTCCGAAATGTTCTTCGGAAAGGAGATTTCCTTAGATTACTTTAGCTTCGTTATGAAGTAAATCAACTAATTCGTCAACGGTTTCAACCAATTTGATGTCACCTTTTGGAGCTGGTTTTTCAAATTGAGCCGTTTGAGTTTCAGCATTTGCATCTACAGCATCTTTTACAGTTAATGGTTTTTTACGAGCTTGCATAATACCACGCATATTCGGGATACGAAGATCACTTTCTTCTACAATTCCTTTTTGACCACCCACTACTAATGGCAATTTCGCTTTTACAGTTTCTTTACCTCCGTCAATCTCACGGATGGCAGTTGCTGTGTCGCCTTCAACTTCAAGATTAATACAGGTATTCACAAAATTAGCGCCCGTTAATTGTGCGATCATCCCAGGAACCATCCCACCATTATAATCTATCGATTCACGACCACCGATTATAAGATCGTAGCCACCTTCTTTTACTACATTGGCTAGTTGCTTGGCAACTGAAAAACCATCGGTAGCTTCAGTGTCAATACGAATTGCTTCGTCTGCACCAATAGCAAGAGCTTTTCTTAAGGTAGGTTCGGTTTCAGCACCGCCCACATTTATAACATGTACGCTAGCACCTTGTTTTTCTTTAAACCACATAGCACGGGTAAGACCAAACTCATCATTAGGATTGATTACAAACTGTACCCCGTTTGTATCAAATTTGGTATCGTTATCAGTAAAATTGATTTTTGAAGTAGTGTCCGGTACGTGACTTATACACACTAAAATTTTCATATAACTTGTATCTTTTTGAGTATTATTTTTTTTAGGGTAATTCATTGCTAAATTTGCTTAGAATTACGTAGGCACGAAGATAGGGATATATTTCCAAAATATGCTATGCACGCATAATAAATTTCCGTTAAATGTTAATAAAAAGTGCGTTCACACATTTAGAATATACTATTTTTGTCGTCTTGACAAATTTTTCAGAATAGAAAAGAAGTACTACAGATGAAAACACTACAATTCCGTGAAGCGATACAGGAAGCCATGAGCGAAGAAATGCGTCGCGATGATACAATATATTTAATGGGTGAAGAAGTAGCCGAATACAACGGTGCTTATAAGGCCAGTAAAGGGATGCTCGATGAATTTGGGGCAAAACGAATAATCGATACCCCAATTTCTGAACTTGGTTTTTCTGGAGTTGGTATTGGTTCTGCTATGAACGGCAACCGACCTATTATCGAGTTTATGACGTTTAATTTCTCGTTAGTAGGGATTGATCAAATTATCAACAACGCAGCCAAAATGCGTCAAATGAGTGGCGGACAGTTTAATATTCCTATTGTTTTTCGGGGCCCAACAGCTTCTGCAGGACAATTAGCGGCAACACACTCTCAGGCTTTTGAAAGCTGGTACGCCAACTGTCCAGGATTAAAAGTGGTCGTGCCTAGCAACCCTAAAGATGCAAAAGGACTTTTAAAAAGTGCAATTCGAGATGACGATCCAGTTATTTTTATGGAAAGTGAGCAGATGTATGGCTGTCTCTTATACACA
>CAJXPE010000085.1 GCA_913057965.1 uncultured Marixanthomonas sp.
GAGATGTAGAGAGGTCTCGTGGGCTCGGAGATGTGTATAAGAGACAGGTACTAGGCGGCAAGTTAACAACTTGAATAGGTAATGTAATTTCCTTTTGGGTAAACTCTTGTACTTGTAATGAAAGTGAAACTTTTTTTGGTGACACTGAAAGAGAAGGAGCGTCTGGTATTTCAAGTTCTATGGTTTCAGAAAAATCACTATCTATATCATTGTATTTTTGTGATACTGTAGGGATTGAATCAAACTTTTTTATAACCTCAGCAGGTCCTGATAATTGAACAGAATCTGGCTTAATTTTCATAGTATCTAAACTCATATACCCTTTTTTAAAACCCATTTCAGCTTTTGAAAAGACCGGGATTTTACGAGACACTAAAATTTCTAAATTTACTTTTAGCGTATCTATCGAAAGATTTTTTACCGAAAGATTTTTGTCTAATTGTTCGGATAATAAATGTATTAATTGTGCATCGGTTAAAGAGATGCTCTTATTTCCTTTTTTATAATAATTTGATACGTTTATGGTTATTTCTGGCTTCTTTATTTTGTAATATAAAAACTCAAACCCGTTGGTAGTGAGATCAAAAGAAACTTCTTCGGGATTGTTTTCTGCCAACAACGTTTCATTAGGAATGCTTTTATACACTATAGACGAGCTAACTATAGCGGTATACTCTCTTGAAAACTTTGTGAGCACCCAAAACAAAACTGCCAAAAAAAGAAAAATTAAAAACTTTTTAATCTTTCCAGTATTATATTTCCTTTTGGTGTTTGGAGTCATTCTTGTTTATATTTAATTAAAAAACAATGTAGGGAATTGTTTTTGAGGATCTCGATTTAACAACCCAATATAATAACTGGATTTTAAAAAAGCGATGCCGTATCCAAAAAACTGCACAAACAAAGCTACTATAGATAATAACCCAATAAAAATACTTTTATTTTTTAGGGTTGAACTTATAAAGACCATTAAAATATAAAGCAATAAAGGTAATAACGCCAACCAGCTGATAAACAACGACACAGTAATAGAAAAAATTACAAAAAGCACGAAACAAAGAGGAAACCAAAATGTAATTTTAGAAGATTTTGGATGCCATTTATTAAGGATAGGACGTACCAATCCAAATTTTTGTACCTGAGTGTGAAATTTTTTCCAAGAAATACGGCGCTTATGAAACACATACGCATTAGGAATAAACGTAGAGTCAAATCCGTTTTTTACTATTCTTTGTGATAAATCTGGATCTTCCCCAGGATGTATTGTCCCGTATCCGCCTGTTTTTAAAAATGCTTTTTTTGAAATCCCCATATTGAAACTTCTGGGTTCAAAACGTGTGACGCTTTTTTTATTCCCTCTTATTCCTCCTGTAGTAAGAAAAGAAGTCATTACAAAGTTTATGGCCTTTTGTAGATCTGAAAAACTTTCATGAGCCGCATCGGCACCTCCGTAACAATCGCAATAGTTATTATCTAAGAAAGCCTCTACAGTTGTTAAATAATGTGGTGGAAGTAAACAATCTGAATCTAATATAATGAAATAGTCTCCAGCTGCCTTCTCCATTCCATAGTTACGTGACAATCCGGGACCAGAATTATCTTTGTAGAAATACGATATATTTAATTTTTCTGAAAATTGACGTACAATGTTTTCACTAGATTCAGAAGATCCATCTTCTACTATAACAATTTCATATGGTTTGTTATAGTTTAGTAAAGTAAAGCTTCCCAAAAGCTCTTTAACCTCTTCAGGGCGGTTAAATACAGGAATAATAAAGGAGAAGTAAATATTCATCGCACAAATGTAGTGAATAAAAAAAAGCCATCCCGTACTAGCCAGGATGGCTTTTAAAAATTATTTAAAAATATTACCTCTTTATTATTTTGTATGTTCCTATTTCGCCATTGATAGAAACTTTCATAATATAAGTTCCTGAACTTAAAGCTGAAATATTTAATTCTGTTGATATATTTCCAATAGTTTGATCAACTACTTTACGACCTAAAATACTGTATATCGCTACGTTTTCAATGTTGTTGCTTGCTCTTAATGTAAGCATGTCATTTGCTGGATTAGGGTAGTACGAAAATCCTTCAATTATATTTTCGTCTGCTCCTAAAACAGTTTTATCAATTAAAATATCAGTAATTCCGCCCGTATTAACAACAAATAGATAATATGCTTGTCCGGCAGTAGTGTTGATAGTTGATGATGTTCCTGGTAAACATTGATTTGTATTTTGATCTACCAATGCAAGATCTGTCTCAGAAGCATTTTCATTTGGTGCTTCAAAGAATGTTACTACACTTGTTCCTGCAGGAGCATCTATTGTAGCTGTAACTTCGCTATCTTCTTCTGATACAAATTTATACCAAACCCCATTGGCCCCATTAATATTACATCCTGTTGGAGTACCTCCCTCAATAGTTGCTGCTGGCATTGCCACAGCTGGATCGGTATAAGGAAAGCCTATTTCATTTACATCAATGGCATTTGCAATCATATCATTAGGTGGTGGCACAGGAAGACAAGCTACGTTTAACGAGTAGTTTCCTATAGCACCACCAAATCCGTTTACTAAAATATAGTAAGTCGTATTACCATCCCCTTGGAATGTAGCTTCAGATTGTGAACCACAGGAATCATCATTTGCCGTTTCACAAACTAAATCTCCACACGTTCCTGTATACACAGATACTTTGGTATCATAATCAGAATCACAAAGTGAAATCGTGTAATCTGTTACCAAACCAGAATCGTCTGTAAACGAATACCAAACACCAGGAGCTGTAATTGGCACACTACTACATGCTGGTGCGCTGTCAACAGTAGCGCCATCGGTAGAACCTGTAATGGTTTCTCCACAAGCAATGGGGAGTGCATCTTCACAGACATCGTTTTCAACTGGTGTTTCACAAGTTACTTCTAAGCTAAAATTACCAGATTCAGAATCAGCTCCCTCTACCATGATTAAATACGTTGAAGTTCCATCAGAATAGAATGACACTTCAGATTGTGCCCCACAAGAGTCATCATTGGCTATAATTTCATTGGTTAAATCACAAGAATCATAAACCCGAACAAAGGAGTTGTAATCTGTAGCAGTCCCACAAAGCGAAATAGTTACCAATTCGGCATCGCCACTTCCTGTGTAAGAGAAAAATTCATCTGGTGCAGGGTTGCCTCCCGAGTCTGTATCATTAGTCGTTTCACCTGTAATACTATCACCACAAGTTAATGCTACGGCAAATTCACAGCCATCGTTAGACGGTGGTATACATATAGACATAGAAAATTGCAATACTTCTCCAGTATCTCCACCTGTATCGTCACAAACCTTTAATATCCAATCACCAGAAATACTTTCTCCATCAAAAGTATCGGCAAAATTCCCGCCTTCAGGAGCATAAGGCCCCATACCAAATGGTGCCGTTGCACCTGAAATATCAGCGGCATCATCTTCAAATATAGTACCGTTGTATGCATCATCAGTTCCTGCCCCTAAGTCGTTTGCAAGAATTAATTCAGTCCCGGAAGGTGATACTAGTGAAATATCTAAATCTCCAGAAAATGAATGTGCAATATCTATAGTTACATTTTCAAAATTGGCTGTTTCCCCTATGATTCCAAATTTTGTGACGGTAATTGGAATTTCATTTGGTGCGTTGACACAATCTGCTGTTGTAGTTTCTGCCCCATCAATATCAAAAGGCACTGCTGTAGAATCGTAGTCAGTACTGGTGCAGTTTTCAATAGTACCATCATCGCCCACGATATTCATAACATATGATGTATCAGGAAACCCTAATTCAACAAGATCTGTTGGAGTTGGTGCACCACAATCTGCAGCTTGAATATAAGATGGGCCTGTTTGCCCATCTAAATTAGCACCTAAAAAGAATGAAGTAATACCGTCTCCCGTAATAACTATTTCATAAATTAACCTTTCTCCTGCTGGAATCACAGCTGAAACAGGCACCGAAACAACGGTTCCTGCATCGGCAGCTACTGCATTGTAGATAGCAGAACCTTGTATGGTCAATGTTCCTCCTGGAAAAGTATCTGTCGTGGAATAAATATTCACGGTAATTGGAAAAGGACCAGAAATAGTTTCAATACCGAACTCTGCATCAGTTACTTCGAAATCGGTTGTAATTCCAAAATCGTTTGCTAAATCAAAGTCTCTAAAAAACCGATTGTCATTAGCAATGTTATCTGTGTTACAGGTTAGTCCCTCCCCAGGAGTAATGCTTTGGGTATTACTATGGGTGATAGTCGTTGCCACAAGGTTTTTACCCTTTATTGCTTGGGTAGCACTACCTGCTGGGCCGTTAAAAATAGTAGTCCCTATTGCTTTAGTATTTTTGAATGAAGCTGATCCAACCAATATTGGACTTTTAGCTTGAGTAGTTACTCCAACCTGCTTACTTAATGGATCTTTATTTGGTATAGAATTCTGTCCTTTTTGTGCTTGTAGTGTTCCTAAAAAACACAAAAGACAACATAACAGCAACGTAATTTTTTTCATAATCTAAAATTAGGGTTTAGTCAATATAACCTTAAAAATATTTAAAAGACTTATAACAACAAAAAAATTGATCAATTTACTTGATGCTAGATTTTTAGCTAAAAAAAAGACCTGCCTAAAAAACAGATCTTTTTATCAAATTTATATAGTAAGTTTTATTTTTCTTCAAATGCCTCAATTACCGAATCACTTACACCAACATTAGAAAAACCTCCGTCATTGTATAAGTTTTGAAGGGTTACCCGCTTGGTCAAATCGCTAAACAAAGTAATAGTATAATTAGCACAATCTATTGCCGTTGCATTACCTAAAGGCGACATTTTATCGGCATATGATATAAAACCATCGAATCCTTTTACTCCTTTTCCTGCAGTTGTTGGGGTTGGGGATTGCGAAATAGTATTTACCCGTACTTTTTTATCTTTCCCAAAGAAATAGCCAAAGCTTCTTGCAATAGACTCTAAATACGCTTTGTTATCAGCCATATCATTATAATCTGGGAATACACGCTGCGCTGCCATATAGGTTAAGGCTACAATGCTTCCCCACTCATTCATCGCGTCTTTTTTATAAAGCACACTCATTGTTTTATGAAAAGAAACCGCAGAAATATCCCATCCTTTATGAGTCCAGTCGTAATTTTGGTCGGTGTAATGTTTTCCTTTTCGAACGTTAACCGACATTCCTATAGAGTGTAAAACGAAGTCTAATTTTCCGCCTAATATTTCAGTTGCTTTTTCAACAAGGTTTTCTAAATCTTCCATGTTCGTTGCATCTGCAGGGATGATTTCAGAATTTGTTTTCTTTGCCAACTCGTTTATCTGTCCCATACGCAAAGCTATGGGTGCATTTGTCAAGACAAAAGTCCCGCCTTCTTCGTGTACACGCTCAGCTGTTTTCCAGGCAATGGAATTTTCATCTAATGCGCCAAAAATGATTCCTCGTTTTCCTTTTAATAAATTATATGACATATCTAGTTGCTTAGGTTATTTTCAATATTTTGTTCTGTAAAGATACATTTTAATTCAGTAATTCTTTAGCGTGCGCTAAGGCAGAATCGGTTACTTTCTTTCCTCCTATCATTTGTGCAATTTCTACAATGCGCTCTTCTTGTGTTAAGGTTTTTAATCGCGTAACCGTAATATTATTGACGTCTTCTTTATATACTTTTAAATGTTGCGCGCCTTTTGATGCTATTTGTGGTAAATGTGTAATACTCACAAGTTGCATACCTTGACTCATTTCATCCATAATAATGGCCATTTTATTGGCTATTTCACCGGAAACACCTGTATCAATTTCATCAAAAATAAGGGTTGGTAACGTTTTATATGCAGCTAAAACTGCTTTAACAGCCAACATGATCCGACTCATTTCACCACCAGAAGCTACTTTTTTTATTGACCCCATTGTTGTTCCTTTATTGGCAGTAAATAAAAGTTCAAGAGCATCTATCCCGTTGTCACGAAACGTATCGGTTGCGGTTAATTGAAAGTCAAAACGTGCATTGGGTAGCCCAAGTTTTGCTAAAATGGCTTCGAGTTTTTCTTTTAATTTAGGGATTACCTTTTCACGTGAATTGTGGATTGCTTTTCCGGTTTTTTGTACTTCAACCTGTAATGATGACACTTTTTTTTCTAAAGTTTCAATAAGAGTGTCTAAATTATTGGTGTCAGAAATCTTGTCATCCAATTCATTTTTTATATCCAATAATTCTGAAACGGTTGCGACATTATGTTTTTGTTGTAATTTATGAAGGGTTTGCAGCTTTTCATTTATTTCCACTAGTTGTTTTGGATCTGCTTCTACTGAAGTTGCTACTTGTTCGGTTTCTTCACTTAAATCGTCTAATTCTATAATTACACTGTTCAACCGTTCCCAAAGGGAATTGTAAACCGAGCCATAATTTTTTAATTGATGCAACGCTGCCCGTGCTTCTTTTGCTGTTTCAAGTGCTCCAATTTGTTCTTCAGAAAATAACTGAACCACTTTTGAAAGTGTTTCCTGTATTTCTTCGGCATTGCTTAGCGTTTCATAGATTTCCTCTAAATTTTCTTGATCAATCCCCTCTAAGTTGGCTTCTTCTAATTCGGTAAATAGAAATGTGTTGTAATCTATTTCTTTTGAAGCTTCGCTTTTTTCAATCTTCGCTTTTTTAAGTGCTTCAGAAGTAGCTTTATAGCTTTTTAATTGCTCAGAATAGATATTTCGTATAGAAGAATTATTGGCCAATGCATCTAGTACTTGCATTTGAAAATTTTCTTCAGCCAATGATAGGGTTTCGTGTTGACTATGAATATCGACCAAATGAGGACCGACAGCTTGTAATTGTGAAAGTGTAACCGGGGTATCGTTTATAAAAGCACGAGATTTACCGCTTGGTAAAATTTCTCTTCTAATAATGGTATGCGCATCGTAATCTAGATCGTTTTCTTCAAATATGGTTTGTAGTTTGAATTTTTCGATTTCAAACTCTGCTTCAATCACACATTTTTTTGAAGCGTCTTTCATACTACTTAAATCGGCTCGTTTGCCCAAAACCAACGATAACGCTCCTAAAAGAATAGATTTCCCTGCTCCCGTTTCTCCGGTGATAATAGTCAACCCATCATTGAAGTCCATGCGGATGTCTTCAATTAAGGCGTAATTTTTTATGGAAATTGTTGTTATCACAGCTGTAAATCAGGTTAAGTTTCCTGTTATTTTAATCGTAAAAATACGGTTTTGGAAACAACTTTTAATGTAAAATAGATTTTTTACAACGGCAAGAAAAAAAGAAGTGGATTAAAATTTGATTTCACTCCAATTGCTACGTTTTGTAGGAGCCATTTTATTTAGGTCTTCAACTAAGTTTACTATATCTACACTAGGACCGCCGCTAAATATACTCTGTATTTCATCACTTTTAGCATCGAAAAATGTTCGAATTATATACGAGTTTGGACGTCTATTATTAATTTGAGATAACGTTTCAATAGCACCAATAATAGCTTGTTTCCCTTCTTTTGGGTTTTGCGACATCACATCCAACCCTTTTCTATGGTAATCGTACATAGCCGTATGAAATTCTTGATACACATTTGAAAGCACGGCTTCGTTATAACGATAACGTGTTTGTGTACCATCGGTTGGTTTCCAACCTGCAAAATTCCCCGAAGCGGCTGTGTTTACAATCTGCTTTGCTATTTCAAAATATTCATCCCCGCCATTTAACTCAAACGTGTCGGCATCTAATCCAATTACAGTATAAACGTGATAGGCAATAACCGAAATTAAATTAGAGCTAAAGGTATTTAAGTTAAAGTTTAACGGTTGAAATTCGGTATAATCAAAGCTGAACTGACGATCATTATAGTTATAAATGGGTGTATCATACGTAGAATTAAACGTAGGTCTCGCCGCTTGTATTTGTATAGTGGCCGTAAAAGAATTAGAATCAAAATCTGAAATAATAATCGACATATTACAGTCAATTCGCTCTTGATTTTTATACACTTTGTTGGTCCAATTGGTATTGTTCACAAAATCGGTCAGCTCCTGCTGAAGTGTTTTAAACACTTGCAAGTTGGGTTGTCCCGTTTGTTCTGCATCTACTAGAACGGTACAATTAAGCTCCTGCGCTTGAGTAGAAAATGAAAAAATAAAAACGGAAAGTATAAGTAAAAATCTACGCATCTAATTGGTGTATAATATATTGTAAAATATCGATTGCCACTTCGGTCTTTGGTTTAACAGAAAAACGCTGCACTTTATTGTGTTTATCAATTAATGTAACCTTATTAGTGTCTACCTTAAAACCAGCTCCTTTGTCTTTAAGCGAATTTAATACAATTAAGTCTAAATTCTTTTTTTTGAGTTTGCTTTTTGCATTTTCCAACTCGTTTTGAGTTTCCAGTGCGAAACCCGTTAAAAACTGATGTTTTTTAATTTCTCCAAGCGACTTTAAAATATCTTGTGTTTTTTCTAGCTGAATCGTTAATGTACTATCGTTCTTTTTTATTTTTTCTGAAGCAACATTTTTCGGTCTATAATCGGCTACGGCAGCACTTAAAATAGCAATATTGCAACTTGAAAAATGATTGTGAGCAGCTTGATACATTTCTTCTGCCGAAGTTACCGAAACTACTTTTACATTACTATGTTTTATAGTTACACTTACTGGACCGGAAACCAATACCACCTCAGCGCCTAACTGTGCCGCTCTTTCAGCAATGGCATATCCCATTTTTCCGCTAGAATGGTTTCCAATAAACCGAACGGGGTCTATCGCTTCATAGGTAGGCCCTGCCGTTACCAATACTTTTTTACCGTGCAAAGGTGATTTACCTTGAATATCTGTTTCTAAGAATGAAACAATGTGTTCGGGTTCCGCCATTCTTCCTTTTCCCGATAAACCACTTGCCAATTCGCCTTCTTCAGCAGGAATTTGAATATTTCCGAAGGAATTTAAGGTAGCAAAGGTTTCTTCAGTACTTGGATGTTTATACATGTCCAAATCCATGGCCGGTGCGTAATAAACAGGACATTTCGCTGAAAGATATGTTGCCAACAAGAGGTTGTCACTCGTACCATTTGCCATTTTGGAAAGGGTGTTGGCGGTAGCTGGAGCGATCACAAATAAATCAGCCCAAAGGGCTAACTCAACATGGTTATTCCATTGGGCGTTTTCATCTTCCTCATTGGTAAACGAAGATAAAACTTCATTTTTTGAGAGTGTAGAAAGTGTAAGTGGCGTAACAAAATCTTTCGCTGAAGGTGTCATTACCACTTTAACAGCAGCTCCTTTTTTAACTAAAAGTCTAACTAAAAAAGCAGCCTTGTAAGCGGCAATACCGGCTGTAACACCAAGCAACACATTTTTACCGCTTAAAACAGACATCTTTTTACTTATCTAATTCTTCTTCCTTTGTATTACGGTAGTAAATTTTGTCGTTCAACCATTCTTCTACAGCTAGTGCGTGTGGTTTTGGAAGACGCTCGTAATACTTAGAAACTTCAATTTGCTCTTTGTTTTCAAAAATTTCTTCCAAACTATCATTGTAAGTAGCAAATTCATCTAACTTTTCAAGTAGTTCTTTCTTAATGTCTCCATTAATTTGCGTAGCTCTTTTCGAGATAATTGAAATAGCTTCGTAGATGTTGTCTGTAGGTGCATCTACTTTATTTTTATCAATAGTTGTCGTATTGATAGGAGCTTCAGAATTTTTAATATCTATCATAATCCCTTGTTTTAACTTTTTGGTTCTGTTTCGCCTAGGCGCTGTTCTATATCGGCTGCAATAATATCAGCTTCGGGTCTTAAATCCGAATCGCTATAATACTTTAAAAATTTATTGTAATAATCTCTTGCGGTGATCAATCGTTCTTCTTTTAGAGAAGGGATACTAAGCAACGCTAATTCATACGCGGCTTGAAATCTTCCGAAAAACGCATCTTTTCTATATTTTGACCCTGGATGATCTGAAATAAAATTGTCATACGATTCAATAGCGGGTTTGTAATCTCCAATATATTCAGCAATGTTTAATAACTGATTGGCAATCTCAATGTCTTTTTTCTCTATTTTACCTTGTAATTCCGCAACCAACTCGTTAGCCTCCATCCTTTTTTCAGACTCAGGATATTTGTTGATATAATTTTGTAGTTTCTCCAACGCCTTATATGTGTCTTCTTGATCTAAAGAGAAGCGTGGTGATAACTGGTAATAGCTTTTTGCAGAACGATATGCAGCAACTTGTACGCTATCACTCTGTGGATAGGAAGTTTCGAAACGCTCAAACTGATAGCCAGCCAGATAAAAGTCTTCTAATTTGTAAAACGTATTAGCGTACAAAAACATAAGACGTTCCGCCTGAGGTTTTCCACGATAAACGGGTACAATTTGTTCGAACAATTTTAAGGCTTTCTTATATTTTCCTTGCTTGTACAGCGAATCTGCCACCGTATATTTTTTTCCTGTATCATCAGAAGATAAAACCTTCTGGTAGTTACTACAAGAACTTAAAATAATTGCGGTTAAAAGTAATAAAAAGCTTGCTTTCATAGTGTTAAAAAACATCGTGCAAAATTAGTAAATTAAATGCGATTATAAAAACTTAATATGAGGCTAAAATATTGTACTAAAAGCAATAATAATAAGCCTTTCAGAAAAAATTAACGTCACATCAAGAAATAACAACTTACAAATTGTCAATAAAAGAGGCTATTTTTTGTTGTAAAGAGCCGCTTGCTTTTACTAACGGCAAGCGTACCGTATCGTTGCAAATGTCTAATTTCTTGAAGACAGCTTTAATTCCGGCCGGATTTCCTTCGGCAAAAATATAATCAATAGCCGGAGCTATTTTATAATAAATGTTATACGCTTCGTCCACTTTTCTATCCAATCCTAATTGAATCATCGTAGAAAATTCTTTTGGGAAGCCCTCCCCTATTACCGAAATTACTCCAGCACCGCCTGCCAAGGTCATTGGCAACGCAATCATACTGTCTCTTATACACATCTGACGCTGCCGACGACTCCTTACGTGTAGATC
>CAJXPE010000086.1 GCA_913057965.1 uncultured Marixanthomonas sp.
ACGAGATGTAGAGAGGTCTCGTGGGCTCGGAGATGTGTATAAGAGACAGAGGTTAGACAAACAAGTTTGGAATGCCGAAAAGATTAGAAAGAAAGGATTAAAGTGGTTTTTCTTTTTTATCATTTCATTTTTAATTGCGAATATTTTTCTAGCCTATATTATAGGAAGTGATAAATTACTGGAATATATTTTGGAAGGCCCTACTGAAAACTGGAACACCCTTATATCCTTAACTATTTTTACCGGAGTATTTTATTTTGTATTTGCCTGGTTTAGAGAACAAGTGTGTATTATAGCATGTCCGTACGGCAGATTACAAGGCGTGCTTTTGGATAACAAGAGTATTGTTGTGGCATACGATCATAAACGGGGTGAAAAAGAAGAAGGAAGAGCAAAGTTTAAAAAAAATGAAGATCGAGAGGCTTCAGGAAAAGGAGATTGTATTGACTGCTTTCAATGTGTGCACGTATGTCCAACGGGTATCGATATTCGTAACGGAACACAATTGGAATGTGTAAACTGTACAGCCTGTATTGATGCCTGCGACAGCATTATGGAAGCTGTGAACTTACCAAAAGGATTGATTCGGTATGCTAGTGAAGAAAACATTGAAAAGAAAACAAAGTTTAAGTTCTCGCCTAGGTTAAAGGGCTATACCGCAGTTTTATTCATATTAATTGGAGTACTGGTAGGGATGCTATTTCTTCGGAATGATGTGGAAGCACGTGTACTAAGACTTCCTGGACAGTTATATGAACATAAGGAGAATAATATGATAAGCAACGTCTTCACTTTTAAACTAATCAATAAAACAACTGAAGCCGTTGACAGCGTCCATTTTAAACTACTTTCCCACAAAGGATCCATTAAGCTTGTAACCCAGGACGAATTTCAAGTACCCAAACAAGGCTTGGCAGAAGGGACATTATTTATTGAAATAAACGGGAGTGCTTTAACTGGTGATAAAGATAAAGTCAAAATAGGTGTGTATAGTGGAGGTAAATTGATAGAAACTACCACAGCTACTTTTTTGGGTCCGAGAAGTTATAAATAGAAAAAGAATTCATTTTAAGAAATAAGTATTATGAAAATAAATTGGGGAACAGGAATTGTAATTGGTATCGCAGCTTTTATTTGCTTTATCATGTTTTTTGTGATAAAAATGAGCACCGATGATACATACAGCTACGACTTGGTAGTTGAAGAGTATTACAAAAAAGAACTCGCATTTCAACAAGAAATAGATGCTGAGGAGAACTTAAAATTATTGTCCGAAAAAATAAAAGAGAAAAGAACAAACGAAGGTTGGTTGTTTTCCTTTCCAAGAGAAATAGACCCTGAAAAAGTTTCAGGCACAGTGTTCCTATACAGACCGTCCAACAAACAACTGGATTTTCAATTTCCTTTGAAATTTTCTGGTTCAAATTTGCTCATACCTAACAAGCGATTGGTGGACGGTCGTTGGAACATAAATATCGCTTGGGACTACGAAGAAAAAAAATATTTATATAAAAAAGAGATACTGTATTAGGCTATTCTCCAATCTCTTACAATAAAGAAAACAAGAGGAGTTAATCAACAAAAATGTTACTTTCAGCACTCATATTCGGTTTTTTAGGAAGTTTCCACTGTGTGGGAATGTGCGGTCCTATTGCGTTTTTATTACCGGTTGATCATAAAAAACCAGTACGAAAAGCAGGACAGGTATTTCTGTATCACTTAGGAAGAGTTTTTGCCTATTCCATAATTGGGCTTTTGTTTGGTCTGTTAGGAAAAAGCTTTTACCTCTTTGGGATGCAACAGCAATTAACCATTGCAATTGGTGTGTTGATGATTATCGTGGTTTTGCTTCCGCACAGAACTTTTCAGAAATATAATTTTTCAAAGCCATTGTTCAGAATTATTTCAAAAGTAAAAAGTGAATTAGGGACTGCGTTGAAAAAGAAATCGCCTGATACCTTTTTAACCATCGGTTTTTTGAACGGTTTTTTACCTTGTGGCCTGGTATATATGGCCGTTTTTGGAGCGGTCGCCTCTGGAAATACACTACAGGGTAGTTTATATATGGCTTTTTTTGGATTAGGAACCATCCCGTTGATGACCACTGCAATTTACTTGGGAAATTTCTTGAATCTACAAGTTAGACAACGTATTCGCAAGGCTATTCCTGTTTTTGTGGTGCTTATTGGCTGTTTATTCATTGTACGGGGATTAGGGCTGGGAATCCCGTATATTTCACCCAAACCCGCTACTGAAATAGTTACCTCCAATTATAATTGTCACGCTGTTTTAGATAATAAAACTGTTGAAATAAATACTAATCAATAAAATATATCAATTATGTTTAATACAATCATACCATTAGTGGATTGGGGGATGGGAACCATAATCATAGGGGTTTTTGCCGTCGTCTGTATAGTTCTTGTTATTCTTGTTTTCAATATGGTAAATAGTGGAAAAAAGAAAAAATAACCGATAATTATTATTTAACTAACTATCCAAATTAAAAGGGAAGTTGAATTAATTTTCAACTTCCCTTTTCTACTAAACCAAACTTTAAGTGTAAGCTAGTCAGGCTTCTACTTAATTCCTTAATTCTTTTTCTAACTTTGATGCTTTTGGGTGCAAAATGTTATTTTCTAAATGGATGTGCGTATGTAGGTCTTGTTCAAATTCTTCCAACTTATCATATAGGGACCTAAATGTATTACAAGCACTTTCTGGCGGTGTATAATTATTAGTTAATCGGGCAATTTTCTTACAGGTATCACCTGCGCTTTCGTGCTCGTCTTCCATCATGGCAATAGGGTTTTCTACAGTCCTAAAATGAGGGATATCTAATGAAATACCTTCTTTTTTACTTAGTACCATTTTCCTTATGAACGGGAAAAGAATTAATTCTTCCTTTTTCATATGTGCAGAAAGTTCTTTGGATAGCTCCAAGAAAAGGTCACGAACTTGTATCAGTTCCGAATAGTGCTGACCGTGTACTTTTGCCACTTTTTCAGCGTATTGAAGTAATAATGGAATGTTTTCTTCAACATACAAATGATGTACGGAAACAATATGGTCTATCAATACATCTAGTGGCCAACTGATATAATCGTAATTCTTTTCCACTTCCATTTCAAAATGGCGAAGTTCTTCAGCTATACTAGTATAGTCTAAGCCCTTTTTTTCACAGGCTTTTTGTACCGTTATCCCACCACCACAACAAAAATCGATTCCGTGTTTTTTGAATATGTGAGAAGTCTTAATGTTTTCGGCAACAATATCGGCTATTGTTTTTTCTTCGGTGATACTCATAATATTAATTTTTAATGTTATACAGTCATTGAAAATAATTGTGTTTCAGGTTGTTTTCGTTGTAATAATAAATCGAAAGCCATACATACATTTCGAACAAATGGGCGTCCTTTTTTGGTAATACAAAGGGAGTTGCTTTCTATTTTAACCAAGCCGTCCGTTTCCATTTCTTTTAGGTTTATCAAAATATCCGGAAGTTCTGTAAACCAACCCTCTGAATTCTTCCAAGAGGTTTTCAACTTGCACATTAGGTTTAAAATATGCTTTCTTATGGTTAAATCTTCTTCAGTAAGAATATGACCACGATACACTGGTAGTATTCCGTTTTCTACTTGTTTTTGGTATTCCTCTACGGTTTTTACATTTTGTGCAAAACTGTACCAACTATCACTAATAGAAGAAACGCCCAGGCCAATCATAGCCTGTGTTTTTGATGCTGTGTAGCCCATAAAATTACGATGTATGGTTTTAGTTTCAACAGCTCTGTATAGGCTATCAGACTTTAAAGCGAAATGATCCATTCCAATTTCTACATAACCGGCTTCAAGTAGCATCTTTTTACCAATTTCGTACTGTTCCCTTTTTTCTGAAGCAGAAGGAAGATCCTCATCTTTAAAGCCACGTTGACCATTGCCCTTTATCCAAGGGACATGTGCGTAACTGTAAAAAGCAATACGATCCGGCATGAGTTCCTTGGTACGTTCAATGGTTTGTATAATGTGTTCTTTTTTCTGAAACGGAAGACCAAAAATAATGTCGTGCCCTACGGAAGTGTATCCAGCTTTTCGTGAATTTTCGGTTGCGTTTTTTACATTTTCGAACGGTTGAATGCGGTGAATTGCTTTTTGCACGGTTTCATTGTAATCTTGCACCCCAAAACTTACCCGGTTAAAACCTAGTGAGGCAAGCATGTTTAAATGTGTTTCGGTAGTGTTATTTGGGTGTCCTTCAAAACTTAACTCGGCATTTTTTGATTTAATAGAATGTTTAAAAATACCCTCGAGCAGTGTTTTTAAGTTTTCGGCGGAAAAAAAAGTAGGTGTACCGCCTCCTAGGTGCAATTCTTTTATAATGGGTTTTTCGTCAAAAAGTTTGAGGTACAGTTGCCATTCTTTTAATACCGATTGTAAATAAGGGATTTCAACACCGTGATTTTTTGTAATACGTTTGTTGCACCCGCAAAATGTACATAAGCTTTCGCAAAAAGGAAGATGAATGTAAAGGCTTATTCCTTCGGTAGTATTACTTTCTTTAAAGCTTTTTTGCAAAGTTCTTTTCCACTCTATAAAAGAAAACAATTCATTTTTCCAATATGGAACAGTTGGATAACTAGTGTATCGTGGGCCAGCGACGTTGTATTTTGATATTAAACTTGAAGACATCCATTAATTGTTTTGAATATCAAAAATAAGGAGGCTCAAGGCAAATTAAAATGACATATATCAGAATTAGTTACTCCTTGTAGCGTAACAGAATTCGTATAAAGTTTAAAAAGTAGAGAATGGCCATGAAAATGGCCAGACAATTATGTCCAGAAGCCATTGTCATTCGGGGGGATGCTGGAACGTATATGAAATACTCCGATATGGTTACGGATATCATTAAAAATGAAGTCCCTGTTTTTGAAAAAACAAGTGTGGATGAATTTTATGCAAATTTAACGGGGATGGACCGCTTTTTTGAAATTATAAATTTTCAAAGTAAAAACGCGAAACTGTTATCAACTTTAAAACAATAAACACCAACCAATTCGCCACCTTAAAATGAAAAAGCCCGTAAACAGTACGTTTTCGGGCTTTTCAGCGGAGAAAGAGGGGAACTGTCCAAAATCTGAGTTTTCAGCGATTATAGGGGCTTTCGAGCTTCACAAAAAACTACCTCCATCGAATTAGCCCCTTTTTAACAAAAGTTTGTGATTTTTAGATGGTTTTCATTAGATGCAAGTACAAATTGAAGTAATAGGTAGTAAACTTTATTTAAACAGGTTTATTTCCTTCTCTGGGTAAAAGTTATGACCTAATTAAATCATTCAACAAAGTAAATATCGAATCAATATATCGCTTATTTGTAACATTTTTACTTTATTGTCGTTAATAAACAATATTATAAATTCAAAAAAAAACCATACCTCTTCCCAAATATCAGAAAGTTTTTAATGGTATAGGAGAAAATGTTAAGCTGGCGTGAAAGCGTCGAAAACTTACTGCAGAGCAAGTTTCCGAGCGTGCTGGTATTCACAGTGCCACCTTGTATCGGGTAGAAAAAGGTGACCTCTCTGTAGCCATAGGCATTTACTTTAATATATTCAGGGTATAAATTTAGATAAAGACTTTTCGCAGCTTGCAGCAGATGATCTGTTTGGGCGCAAACTACAAGATCTTGATTTACTATAAGCCATGGCAGGAGGAATATTTGATTGAAGAGTTACTTATTTAATTATAAATCACAACCTCACCCAAATATTAAGTCTTTGTTATGCTTAAATTAAGAGGTGTTTTTCATTCACTTGATATATTATCTTTGGTTTTTAATATAGCCAATTCAGCCTAATTTTTAACTTGAAAATCCCTATAATGAAAACATCTTTACTTTCAATTACTTTATTATTTTTTTTGCTTTTCACCTCAATTTCTAATTCCCAAATTATATTAGGTTTTGAAGATTTTGATGGAAATTCAACAAATCTAAATACAACAACTAATGTATCGGATTATAACTCAGGCGGTGGTACTGGAGGCGATGTCTTCGGTAGAGTTGATGGCCAAGTAGGTGGCACAGGTATGCCATTCGATGTGGCTGATGATACAACTGTAGATGTTAGTGGTGCCCGAGCGGGTTCCGCATTCCCAAGTGATGAGTCTGGGATTGCTGGAGCCAATACAACTGCCTTTTTTGGACTTAACGATATGGATGGTATTGCAGTAAACAACGCCACTTGGACCTTTGAGGGTTGGGGAAGCTCTGTTCTTGACAACATTCAAATAGATATTGCCGCTATGGGTGATTTTGAGTCCTCATCCTCCGATGGATTTTTGATTGAAGCTTCTATAGATGGAGGTACATTTCAGGAAATTTTTCGTGCTGAAACTGATGAATCTGAATTTAAAACCTATCGTCCACTTGATGGTGGTTTTATATTTTCAGACGATGATCCGTTAGCCTTACATATTGATGGTAGTGCATCTGCATTTGGGTTTTTAGACAAATGCGAGGTATCTACAGGTAATTTTGATACTTACACTTCAAATTTATTAAATGGACAGACCGCATCTTCAATTAGCATTCGTTTGAGTTGGTCGGGAAGTCCAAGTGGATCTGAACCCATGGGTATTGATAATATAACTATTAATGGAAATTCTAGCGGAACACCCGACCTGATAATTTCTGAAATAATGTATAATCCTGCTAGTAGTGAAGATAATTGGGAATGGGTTGAAGTATACAATGCTGGTTCAGTAGATGCAAATATTTCAGGATACGTTTTGGACGATAATAACGGTTCGGCTCATACTGAAGCGAATATTACTTCGGGTATTATTCCAGCTGGAGCTTCTGCCATTCTTTATAATGCGGACGATATTTTAGCTGCAGATTTTATGGCAGCTTGGGGGACGGTTAATTTAATTCCTGTAGCTAACTGGGGAGTGATGTCTCTTAATAATAGCGGTGATACAGTTGGGCTTTGGGAAAACTTCGCTTCTTATTCTGGAGATAATGAATTGCAGAATAATGTATTGGACAACGTGGTTTTCGATGATAGTACGCCTTGGCCTTCCGATAATAATGCATCTTCCATATATCTTACTGATCTTACGATGAGTAATAACGATGGTGCCAATTGGGCTTTATCTTCAGATGGTGTGTCTACGCCTTTGTTTGATGCTTACACAAGTACTGCTGCTGGTGGAAATTCAGGAAACGATATTGGTTCTCCAGGAAGCATGTCTGTATCAGGACAGGTTATGCCGTTGCTAATTAGTGAAGTTACAGTAACGCCTACTGAAGGAGAGTTTATCGAAATTTATAATCCTAATTCAACGACTATTGACCTAACCAATATCTATATTACAGATGCTACATTTGCTGGTGGTAGTGCTTATTACTATAATATAGTAACTGGAGCCAACGCAGGGGGCGGAGGCTTTGGAGATTTCTTAGCGCGTTTTCCCAACGGAGCTAGTATTGATCCTAGTGAATATCAAATTATTGCTATAGCAGGATCTGAAAATTATACAACTACTTATGGTTCTACACCTACTTACGAGTTATTTGAAGATGGAAGTACGGCTGATGCAATTCCAGATATGCTTGAAGGATTAACGGGAAGTATAAACAATCAAGGAGGACTTACAAATAATGGGGAAGTGGCCATTTTATTTTATTGGGATGGAGAATCTGATTTAGTGACTGACCTTGATTATATAGTGTGGGGTGATAAAGCCGAAGCCGTTGATAAAACAGGGGTAAATATTGATGGTCCTGATTTAGACACTGATGCTTCAGCCTATTTAGATGATACTTCTATAATGAATCAAGAAGTAGTAGCCACTTCAGCGCATGCAAATGGAAACTCCTTTCAACGGAATGATCAAACCGAAGGTTCCGAAGTGAATACGGGAGGTAATGGCCCTGCTGGCGCTGACGAAACTTCGGAAGACCTAAGTTATACTTGGTGTTCTTCTCCAGTAACTACCGGGACTGTTAACGTATGTAGTCCTGTAGTGACCGAACTTTCTTTTATTCATGAAGTACAAGGAAGTGAACTCGAGGCTGCAATGGCTGGTATTACTGTACGTGTTGAGGCAGTTGTAGTGGGAGATTACCAAGCAGATGATCAGTTAAACGGGTTTTTTATTCAAGAAGAAGATGCAGATGCAGATACACATGATATGACTTCGGAAGGAATTTTTGTGTATTGTGATACCTGCCCAACAAATGTTTCAGTCGGTGATGTGGTTGAAGTTACAGGACTTGCAGTAGATTTCTTTGGAATGAGCCAAATTGATGTGTCTGGAGGTGGAGCTATTTCTATCTTAAGTAATGATAATATGCTTCCTACTCCTGCTTCTATTTCACTTCCTGCAATTACGGGAACTGATGAAGAAGGAACTTTGGAGAATGTAGAAGGGATGCTAATAACCTTTACTACCAATCTAGTAGTAAGTGAATATTTTGAATTAGCGCGCTATGGACAATTGGTATTGAGTGCAGATGAACGAGTTGACCAATTTACTGATGCAAATGAACCAAGCGTGGCTGGATATGCAACATTCCTTACACAATTAGAACAATCCAGAATTATTTTAGATGATGATACAAATATTCAGAATGATGCTACAAGTGTAGGGCCTGATGAGCCCTACTTTTGGCCACGACCCGGACTAAGTAATACTAACGTAATACGAGGTGGGGATTCTATTGATAACTTAACGGGTATTATGCACTGGTCTTTTTCAGGGCAAAGTGGTACCGATGCTTGGCGTATTCGTCCAGTTGAAGAAGCATTTACTTATGCTTTTACTCAAAATAATCAAAGGCAAGCCAACCCTGAGAATGTAGATGGTACATTAAAAGTGGCTAGCTTTAATGTGTTAAATTATTTTACCACTTTAAATTCGAGAGGAGCCAATTCTACAGTTGAATTGGAACGTCAACGAGCAAAGATTGCAGCCGCTATATGTAATATGAATGCCGATGTAGTTGGATTAATCGAAATTGAGAATAATGGACTTACAGCCCTAGATGACTTATTAAATGGGGTTAGCGGTATAAATGAAGTATGTTCAGATGCTAATTATGTAGCTGTAGATGCGGGAGTGATAGGAACTGATGAAATTACGGTGGCTTTTATTTACAATACTGATACTGTAAATTTAGAGGGTGATTTTGCCATTTTGGATAGTTCGGTAGACCCGCGTTTTAACGATAATAAAAATCGGCCTGCATTGGCACAAACTTTTAAACAGATCTCCAATAACGGTCTAATTACGGTAGTTGTAAACCATTTGAAATCAAAAGGGTCTTCATGCGATGATGTGGGAGATCCTAATACAAATGATGGTTCTGGAAATTGCAATGAAACAAGAACCCAAGCTGCTGCAGCTATGGTAGATTGGTTGGAAACTGATCCAACAGAAAGTGGAGATACAGACTTTTTGATTATCGGAGACTTGAACTCTTATAAAAATGAGACTCCCATAGATGCTATAAAATTGGGCGCTGATGATACCCCTGATACAGCAGATGATTATACAAACTTAATAGAAACCTACCAAGGGATAGAAGCTTATAGCTATGTATTTGATGGTCAGTTAGGCTATTTGGACTATGCTCTATCAAGTTCATCGCTAACACCAAAAATTAAAGGAACAACCGTTTGGCATATAAATGCCGATGAGGTGAACCTTTTCGATTATAACGATGCTATACAAGATGCGGGAGAAGCCTCTTTTGAAAGAGAGTCGAATGTACTGCCTATCTATGAACCAAATGCATTTCGTGCCTCAGACCACGATCCCGTCTTGATTGGGATTGATTTGGGCGGTGTACCTCCAACTATCGAATGTAGTGCCGATATTATCTTGGATAATAATACTGGGCAGTGTGGTGCCGTTGCTAATTTTTCTGATGCTACAGCTATCGATCCAGATGGTGATTTAGTTTCAATAGAACAGACGGGCGGTCCTATATCTGGGAGTATTTTTTCCGTAGGAACAACTGAAATTGAATTTACCGCAACCGATGTTGCTGGAAATACCGCAACGTGTGCCTTTAATGTTATTGTAAATGATACTGAACTTCCAATGGCGGTGTGTCAAGATGTTAGTCTTCAGTTGGATGCTTCTGGTATGGCTACCCTGACAGCTTTGGATGTGGACGGGGGTTCTACTGATAACTGTGGAATATCGTCATTGGAGGTTTCTAAAGATACTTTTACTTGTGCTGATATTGGAGCAAACACGGTGACTCTTACAGCAACTGATGCTAACGGAAATTTAAGCACTTGTACCGCTGAAGTAACAGTGATTGATGTTAGTGCTCCTGACATTAGCTGTCCTACAAATACTACAGTAACCGTAGCAGTTGATGAAGCTTATGAGCTTCCGGACTATTTTGCTACAGGTGCCGCTTCGGCAATAGATAACTGTACTGATCCTGTGACATTGGTTTCTCAATCACCAGCGGTTGGAGCAATGCTTTCTGGAGGTTTACATGTAATAACTTTAGTAGCAGAAGACAGCTTTGGAAATATGGAAAGTTGTGAATTTGAATTGACGATAGAAACAGAGTTGGGTACGGACAATTTCAGAACAGGTTTAGAAAGCATTACTTTATTTCCTAATCCTACAACAGCTGCAATTAGCATAAATAATCCTAAGCAATTACCATTGGAAAGTATAGCTATTTATGATATCTCTGGACGATTAATAACTGCCAGTAATCTAAAAGCTATGGGAACTCAAAAAGAAATCGATGTTCAAAATTTAGCCAGCGGAACATATTTGTTTGTAGTTACCGGAGAAGGAGGTCAATTGATTAAAAATGTAGTAAAAGAATAAGTCTTAACTAGTTTTACTGTAATATAAAACCTCTCTCGATTTGACTTTTGGGAGAGGTTTTTAATGCTTAAAAGTCCCCTCAAATTTTATCCCTTTCCAATTAAACATATATAAACAAAAGTTTGGGGTTTTGAGGTGTTTATGTTTGGTATTAAATCTGTCTCTTATACACATCTGACGCTG
>CAJXPE010000087.1 GCA_913057965.1 uncultured Marixanthomonas sp.
TCTACACGTAAGGAGTCGTCGGCAGCGTCAGATGTGTATAAGAGACAGGTGCTATATTTGTAGGTATAGGAGGTACATTTCTTATACTATTTCTTTTAAAATGGACACACGTGTTGACTTTTTAGAAATCTAAAGAAAAACTGCTAGCGATAAATTAAAACAAAACCAAAAATGATAACCGAAAATTTAGCAAAGCAAATAGCGTTTATTAAAGAAATAGATAAAATAAAATACATTCAAAGGCGGACAAAACTCTTTAATAGCGACCGACGTGAAAACGATGCAGAGCATAGTTGGCATTTAGCCATGATGGCGATTATTTTAAGTGAACATTCCGATGAGGATATTGACATATTAAAGGTAATTAAAATGGTTCTAATCCACGATATTGTTGAAATTGATGCTGGTGATACTTTTATATACGATTCTACTAAAAATCACGAAAATACCGCAGAAGAAAAAAAATGTGCGGAACGTATTTTTGGAATGCTTCCCGTAACACAAGCGGAAGAATATATTCAAATCTGGACAGAGTTTGAAGAAGGTATTTCTAATGAAGCTAAATTTGCAAAATCAATGGATAGACTTGAGCCTTTATTACAAAATGCTTCAAATAACGGCGGAACGTGGAGAGAATTTGGAGTAAAATATGAAACCGTTTATGGAAAACAAAAGACAATAAAAAAGGGGTCTACAACACTATGGAATTATGCTAAAAATCTTTTAGAGGACAGTGTTGACAAAGGAATTTTAGAAAAATAGATATTATTAATACCAGCCTGTTCCATGGAGAGTACTAATCCAACACGCTAAAAATAAAAAAAGTCTAGAGCGCGATACAATGGGACTATAAAAACGTTGTAAAAGAAAAGGCGAATTAATACAATTAAAGTAGTATGACAACAACTCCCAAACACAATGAGAGAATAGCAACCATGACGTTTGCATCGGTTTATCCGCACTATAGTACCAAAGTGGAACGTAAAGGCAGAACAAAAAAAGAGCTACACCAAGTAATAGAGTGGTTGACGGGTTTTGATGGACAGGATCTGCAAAAAATGATCAACGAAAAAGCCACCTTTAAAACCTTCTTTGAAAAAGCAACCCTAAACCCAAATGCTCCTAAAATAACTGGTGTTATTTGTGGCTATAGAATTGAAGAAATTGAAAACCCACTCACCAAACAAGTCCGGTATCTAGACAAACTAGTTGACGAATTAGCAAAAGGTAAAAAGATGGACAAGATTTTGCGAGAAGGATAACAAAGCTTATTTCTCAGCATATTTCTTAGCAATAGCATCTACACAATTAATCCCATCGATGGCGGCAGAGATAATGCCACCTGCATACCCGGCTCCTTCTCCACAGGGATAGAGTCCTTTTACCTCCACATGTTCTAAAGTCTCAGGATTCCGGGGAATAGAAACGGGAGAAGACGTTCGGCTTTCTGGGGCATGCAAAACCGCTTCATTGGTGTAATACCCTTTCATTTTTTTACCAAACGAAACAAAGGCTTTTCGCAATCTTTTGGCGATCAAGGGGGGTAAAACAAGATTGAGGTCTGCTGCTACAATTCCGGGCAAATAAGATGTCTTCGGAAAATTGATAGACAAGCGTCGTTCCACAAAATCGATCATACGCTGTGCAGGTACTTGCTGCGTTTTTCCGGCAGCTTCCCAGCAAGATTTTTCAACAGCTTTTTGAAAATTCAAACAAACAAAAGGATCCTCTGGAGTATAGTTTGGAAGATCCTTAGGAACTACGCTAACCACAATCCCTGAGTTAGCATACGGGTTATTGCGTTTACTAGGGCTCCATCCGTTTGTAACCACCTCATCCTGATTCGTTGCACAAGGGGCAATAATTCCCCCTGGGCACATACAAAACGAATACACGCCTAAACCATCTACCTGCTCAACTAGCGCATAAGAAGCGGGCGGTAAATACGGATTATTGCTGTCTCCATGATATTGAATGTGATCTATTAATTCCTGCGGATGCTCCACGCGAACGCCTAAAGCAAAAGGCTTGGCTTCAATTTTAATTTGTTTGCGGTGCAATAAATAAAAAATATCCCGGGCGGAGTGCCCTGTGGAAAGCACTACATCATCAAAAGAATGCCAGTTTGTGTCATTAATTTGAAGTCCGGTTATCTTATTTTCTTGTAGTTTTAAATCGGTTAGCTTGGAATTAAAATGAACCTCTCCTCCATATTCTAGAATAGCTTCGCGCATGGAAGTTATAATTTTAGGTAATTTATTGGTGCCAATATGTGGATGTGCATCCACCAAAATATCAGGATCTGCCCCAAAGTGAACAAACCATTCCATCGCTTTTAGAACGTTTCCCTTTTTTTTAGAGCGCGTGTATAGTTTTCCATCAGAATACGTACCTGCCCCACCTTCACCAAAGCAATAATTAGACTCCGAATTTACGGTTTGCTCCTTATTTATTTTTGCTAAATCGCGTCGTCTAGAGCGCACATCTTTTCCACGTTCAAAAACAATGGGTTTTATTCCCGCCTCAAGGGCTCGCAAGGCAGCATACAAACCTGCTGGACCTGCGCCAATGATCGCAATTTGTCTCTGTTGGAAAACTTTTTGGGGTATAAAAGCAGGGATATGTTCACGCGTATCTAAATGTTGCCATAATTCAATTTGAAGATTGAGCTTTACTGCTTTATTTCTAGCATCTATGGAACGTTTCCTGATACGCCAATCTTTAATTTCACTCTTCCGCAGCTTTGCTTTTTCAAGTGCTAACTCCAGCAAGTAAGCTTCGTCATCTTGTTGCCGTGGCAAGACCCTTATTTGTACCAATACGCTCATATAGCTTCAAAAATACTTTAAAATGGTAAGTTTTAGCGTTCTATTTCAATTGGTGTTTCAACCAAAAACAAGGTTTTATTTCCGTTTTTAGGCTTTCATATTTTCAAATACTTCTTTGGAAAGGTATGCGATTGCCAATATATATGCAGCTGAGTTATTTCCAAATTTAATTATAACCGTCAAAACTTCTAGCTTCACACATGAATTGTTCTTTTAAAATAAACAGATCAAAATAACTTACTTAATTCAGTAAAAAAACCGCTAGTCTATTCCCGTTCACATAACACGCCCCAAATGGTAATCGCTTGTTGGGCGGTATTTACTTTAACTGTGTTTTCATTCACTAATTCTACCTCTTCGGGATTGTTGTATTGGGCGTCAAAAAGTGCAGTGGCATCAAAACCATTGTTTAAAAACTGAAGGGTTTTCCAATTGCCTTCGCCATTGTACGTACCTTCTTCAGAACGTACAATGGGCTTATCGTTGCTTTCTGGTTGGGGAATACTTTTAAAATTCAACTGGAAAGTGTTATTTTTAAAAAGAATCAACGAAATAGCGGCTACGCCATTGCCTAAACTTTTAAAAGCGACCGTTTGCTCGGTGCCGAGTTTTACTTTAGCTACCTTTCTCTTGCTACCGCAAGAAGTCACTAAAACTGCAAGGAGTACAATGGTTATAATTTTGTGCATGTTTTATCGTATTAATTTTTTGTACTTAATACGTTTTGGCATCACATCGCCACCCAAACGTTTCTTTTTATTTTCTTCGTAATCGCTAAAGCCACCTTCAAAGAAATAAACTTCACTATTCCCTTCAAACGCTAAGATATGTGTACAAACACGATCTAAGAACCAACGGTCGTGAGAGATCACTACTGCACAGCCAGCAAAGTTTTCGAGTCCTTCTTCTAAAGCTCGCAAAGTGTTTACATCTAGATCGTTTGTTGGCTCATCCAGTAAGAGTACGTTTCCTTCTTCTTTCAGTGTCATCGCTAAATGCAAGCGGTTACGTTCCCCACCAGATAGTTTGGAAACGGTCTTGTTTTGTTCGCTACCGCTAAAGTTAAAACGGCTCAAATACGCACGGCTGTTAACTTGTTTGCCGCCCATCATTACGAGTTCTTGTCCGTCACTAAAGTTTTGCCAGATGCTCTTTTCAGGATCGATATTGGAGTGTGATTGATCTACATATGCAATCTTTGCGGTTTCCCCTACTTCAAAAGAACCTTTGTCAGGCTCAATTTCATCCATAATCATTTTAAAGATCGTAGTTTTACCAGCACCGTTAGGACCAATAATTCCTACAATCCCAGCTTGCGGTAATTTGAAGTTAAGATCGTGATACAATAATTTATCATCAAATGCTTTTGAGACTCCTTTAGCTTCAATCACATTAGTACCCAAACGAGGACCATTCGGGATGTAAATTTCCAGTTTGTCTTCCAGTTTGTTTTGATCTTGGCTCATCAACTTATCATAGTTGTTCAAACGCGCTTTTTGTTTAGATTGACGTCCTTTCGGAGCCATCTTTACCCATTCTAGTTCGCGTTCTAGTGTTTTTTGGCGTTTGCTGGCTTGTTTCTGCTCTTGCGCCATACGCTTCGACTTTTGGTCTAACCATGAAGAATAATTTCCTTTCCATGGAATACCTTCACCACGGTCTAATTCTAATATCCACCCAGCTACGTTATCTAAAAAGTATCTATCGTGTGTTACGGCGATTACGGTTCCTTTGTATTGTGCCAAATGGTGCTCTAACCAATGTACACTTTCGGCATCCAAGTGGTTAGTTGGCTCATCAAGCAATAACACGTCTGGCTCTTGTAATAATAAACGACATAAAGCAACTCGACGACGTTCCCCTCCAGAGAGGACGCCTATCTTTTTGTCTTTTTCAGGTGTACGCAGGGCATCCATTGCTATCTCGAGTTTGGTATCTAACTCCCACGCATTGGTAGCATCAATTTTATCTTGTAGTTTAGCCTGTTTGTCCATGAGCTCCTGCATTTTATCAGCATCTTCATAGACTTCTGGCAAGCCGAACATATCGTTTATCTTGTTGTATTCATCTAAAACATCAACCACTTCCTTAACGCCTTCTTTAACTACTTCCATCACGGTTTTGTCTTCGTCTAATTCTGGTTCCTGCTCTAGCATTCCCACACTGTAATTAGGGGCAAAAACAACATCACCTTGATAATTTTGCTCTTTACCCGCGATGATTTTCAGTAACGTAGATTTACCACTTCCGTTTAATCCTAAAATACCGATCTTGGCACCGTAGAAAAAGCTTAAATAAATGTTTTTAAGTACCGGTGTCTGTGCGCTTGGAAACGTCTTGGTTAGACCGGACATGGAGAAAATTACTTTTTTATCGTCAGACATAAAAAATTTATTTTTATTTCCGCAAAGGCGGAAATCTTAGTTTATATTAGTATTTGATGTCAGAGGCTTCGATACGTTTCTTGTTCCTCGAAACACTCAGCCACCTTTGGTTTGTTATTAATGTAATGGCACTACTATTTGTATAGGCCTAATAATCGTAATATTATCACGAGTTGTCCTGTATGGTAAGCTGTATGTTCTATTACCAATAACAGTTCTCGCATCAAGGTTTGATTTTTCCCTGTGGGGACTACTGCTATAAGAGATTTCTGTTCTATTAGTTGCTCTAATCGACTTCTATCATTCAGGTAGTCTTTTTTTAGTTGCTGCCAACTGGCTTCACTTTCTGGTGCTTGTTGTTTTGGCCAATAATCATTCGGCCAATTAGGGGTTGTATAATCTTCAGAAATACAATATTCCAGTATATCCTTTTGTGCATACGTAATATGGTAAAATAACTCATATAATGAATATGGTAACTTATAGGGTCGCTCCCCTACTTTATCAAAGGTGATTTCTGAAAGTAAGTTAGAAATAGGCATAAACGCCTCGCCCCCGTTTAGGTGCTTTTGTAAAAGCATTTTTGTGCTGTTTTCCAAACTCATGACCATACTCTTTATTATACTCTTCCTTTTAGGGCATTAAATACCCAAGCAATAGCAAAAAAGCCAATTCCCACAGCTGCGAAGCCCCAGCCAGCGACATCATCGTAACGAAATGCCCCTAAGGCAATAAGTGCTACGCCTACTACAATCATTATAAAAGTGGCCCAAGCCAATACGGTGTTTTTATTCATCATAGGTGTTTCATTCTTATACGTGTTTAGTAGTATAGTTTATCAAAATATTAAATACAACCAAGACACAAAGTTGCTGTAACTTATTCGCAAAGACAAATATCGGGAATAAAATAGAGATTTGCCGTACCAAAATGTCATAGTTTCGTATTTTTGGGGAAATTGCAATGACAACTATGGACATGACCTTTAATAAAAACGAAGACCACAACAAACTATCAGTTTCTGACCTTAAAAAGAGACTTGCCAAAGTTAAATTAGGTGGTGGTGAAAAAAGAATAGAAAAACATCACGCAAAAGGAAAAATGACTGCTAGAGAGCGTGTTGATTACCTACTCGACTCGAAAAAACCTAGTATTGAAATCGGTGCGTTTGCCGGCGACGGAATGTACGAAGAGCACGGCGGTTGCCCAAGTGGTGGTGTTGTTGTTAAAATTGGTTATGTAAAAGGCAAACAATGTATCGTAGTTGCAAACGATGCCACGGTAAAAGCAGGAGCTTGGTTTCCGATTACCGCTAAAAAGAATTTGCGCGCACAGGAAATTTCCATCGAAAACAATCTACCTATTATTTATTTGGTAGATAGTGCTGGGGTATACTTACCCATGCAAGATGAAATTTTTCCTGATAAGGAGCACTTCGGAAGAATATTTAGAAATAACGCTGTGATGAGTAGTATGGGGATTACCCAAATTGCTGCCGTGATGGGAAGTTGTGTTGCCGGAGGTGCCTATTTACCAATTATGAGTGACGAAGCGTTAATAGTTGACAAAACTGGAAGTATCTTTCTCGCTGGAAGCTATCTAGTAAAAGCAGCCATTGGTGAAAGCATTGAAAATGAAGATTTAGGAGGCGCTACTACTCATTGTGAAGTAAGCGGCGTAACCGATTATAAAGCGGAAGATGATAAAGATGCGTTGAACAAAATACAAAATATTGTTTCAAAAATAGGCGATTTTGATAAAGCCGGTTTTAATAGAGACAAAGCTGCCAAACCAAAAGAAGACCCTAAAGAGATTTATGGAATACTTCCAAAATCACGTACCGAGCAATATGATATGCGTGAAATCATCAAGCGTTTGGTTGATGATAGCGACTTTGAGGAATACAAAAAAGGCTACGGTCAGACTATTTTAACGGGATACGCTCGCATTGATGGTTGGGCCGTTGGAATTGTAGCCAATCAGCGAAAATTAGTAAAAACTACAAAGGCAAAAACCAAACCTAGCGAAATGCAGTTTGGTGGTGTCATTTACAGTGATAGTGCTGATAAAGCCACGCGTTTTATTGCCAACTGTAACCAAAAGAAGATCCCATTGGTATTTTTACAGGATGTTACCGGGTTTATGGTAGGTAGTAAAAGTGAACATGGTGGTATTATAAAAGATGGTGCCAAAATGGTGAATGCTGTGAGTAATAGTGTGGTGCCAAAATTCACCATTGTTATTGGAAACAGTTATGGAGCCGGTAATTATGCTATGTGTGGAAAAGCCTACGACCCACGATTAATTGCTGCTTGGCCAAGTGCCGAATTAGCCGTAATGAGTGGAAATAGTGCTGCTAAAGTATTATTACAGATTGAAACTGCTTCGCTAAAAAAGAAAGGGGAAAAAATCACACCAGAAGTAGAGAAAGAATTGTTCGATAAAATCAAGAAAAGCTATGACGAGCAGATTTCACCGTATTATGCTGCTGCTAGAATATGGACAGATGCCGTAATTGACCCATTGGATACCCGAAAATGGATTTCCATGGGGATTGAAGCTGCTGACCACGCTCCTATTGAGAAAAAATTTAATATGGGCGTTTTACAGGTGTAATTTTATGAAAAACACAGTTTATCTTGTAATTATCACTATCGTTTTTATTTCTTGTGCTCCCAAGCACCAAGGTGTAATGCCGTATACAGTTACTGCCCCGCTCACACTTAAGGATTCTTCATTTATAAAAAAATATAAAAGAATTGTTTTTGGAAACACCGACGCTAAAACACCGAATAACAGTAAGTTAATAAATTGGGCTGCCCCAATTTATATATATTTTGATAAAACAGTACCAGAAAAACACTCAGAACAATTAATGAGTTTTGCAGAAGACCTATCAAAAGATATTGATTCCTTAAGCATTTCAAGAGTATGGGATAAAAGTGCTTCAAACTATCTTGTATACTATTTAAATGATGACAATAGCATTGATTATCAACCCAAGATTAAAAGTAAATATGTTGGAGGCTATATAAAATGGGGTTCAGACTGTATAATTGATAACGGTTACCTAAGAGTAGATACAAGAAATAAAATGCCGAAACAAATGCTCTTGTTACATGCTAAAGTTCATTTCTATCGTTCACTAGGGTATTTCCAAACTATCGATGATGAAACACATGTAATTGATTATTTAAATAGTGCATTCGCTAATAAAAAAGTGTTATCACAATTTGATAAAGATGTTGTTAAATATCATTACTCAGTTAATGTAGGTAGAGGAATGACTAAAAAAATGTTCGAAACCATTCAAAATATGAAAACCAACGTTTTGGAAAAACATCCCAAAACCAAAATAAAAATCAGGCATGAGTATGATGACAATTAAAAAAAGATAATTCTCACCATTTTTTAATGTATCAAATTACTTATAACTTTTTACCAACCTGATAAACTCAGCTCGGTAGCCTTCATCATCAGTACCTCTACCAGCTTCTGCTAAACGAACAACTTCTTCCCTACTTGTGGTTTCAATAAATTCTGAATCGCGTAGTTGCTGTCCAAATAATGCCACAGCTGCAGAAAACTGAAAATCGATTGACGAGTTTTCAATATCAGCATTACTATCTTTCAACGTCTTGACAATTAATTTACTTTTATCACCATCAGGTTCTTTGTAACGGAATTTCACAGTGAGCAACTCATCTGTATTAGATGTATTGTTGGTGTTGGTGTATTTTAAATCGTCAATATCTTTTAGGTAATCACTTTTTACTCCTACCGGAATCAATTCATATAAAGCTGTTACCGTGTGACCGCTTCCTAATTCACCGGCATCTTTAGTGTCGTCATTAAAGTCTTCGTCGTTTAATAGTCTATTTTCATACCCGATTAATCGATAGGCTTGCACTTTATTCGGATTGAATTCTACTTGTAATTTTACATCTTTCGCAATAGTATATATTGTTCCGAAGAACTCTGTTCCCAACACTTTTTTGGCTTCTTGCATAGTATCGATATACGCATGATTTCCGTTGCCTTTATCGGCCAAGGTTTCCATTTTAGAATCTTTGTAGTTTCCCATTCCGAAACCAAGACACGTTAAAAACACACCGCTTTCACGCTTTTCTTCAATTAAATCTTCCATTGCTCTGTCGCTAGAGGCACCTACATTAAAATCACCATCGGTAGCAAGAATAACACGATTATTACCATCTTTTATGAAATTTTCTTCCGCTATTTTGTACGCTAATTTTATTCCTTCGCCTCCTGCTGTCGACCCACCTGCGCTTAGATTATCAATAGCTTGCATTATTTTTTCTTTGTTGTTTCCGCTAGTTGGTTCTAACACTGTTCCTGCAGCTCCTGCATAGACGACGATACTCACTTTGTCTTCTTCGCGGAGTTGTTCGACCAATACGCCTAAGGCAGATTTTAGCAATCCTAATTTGTTTTCAGCATTCATAGAACCTGAAACATCCAATAAAAAGACCAAGTTACTCGCCGGTGTATTTTCGGTTGCAATATCTTTTCCTTTTAGACCTATTTTTACCAGTTTAGTGCTTGTATTCCAAGGAGAATTAGCTACTTCTGTAGTAATGGAAAAGGGCTCGTTACGTTTTGACTCTGGATAATCATAATTAAAGTAATTGATCATTTCTTCAATCTTTACAGCATCTTTCGGAATTTTCTGCCCATGATTGATCATCCGGCGGATATTACTATACCCAGCTTTATCCACATCGATAGAAAAAGTAGATAGCGGCGCAGTTACCACACTTTTAAAGATGTTTTCTTCAATTTTATCGTAGGACTCGTTATTGGAAACTTGATTGTTTACTGGATAAGAAGGTCTTGAAAAACGAAGATTTTTTGAAGCCACTCCTAATACCTCCATAGCTGCTGGCGGAATACTTTCATCTTCCACTACAACTATTTCTTCCAAAACAGCTGAAGGTTTCATCTGTACATTAATAGGCTTTTTGTTTCTTATTTGTTTCTCTATTGTTTCATAGCCAACATAGCTAAAAATCAATTTCTGTCCTATTTCAGCTTTTAATTCATACTTCCCGTCTAAATCCGTTTGTGTTCCGTTATTGGATCCCATTATAAGTACGTTAACTCCTGCCAAAGGAAAATTACTTTCATCGGTTACCGTTCCGGTCACGGTAATTTGTTGTGCTTGCAGAGTTAGCGTTGTAATCAACATACAAATTATAGTTGCAAATGTCTTCATAGCGTTCTGGTTTTAAGAGTAATTCGTTAATCTTAGTATTGTAATATCAAAAATGAAACCAAAGTTGAAAGTGCTATTAATTGATAACGACAAACTTTATGAAAAGTTTAAAATCCATATTCAATAAAATCGGGTACTTTTAATATTCAAACAAACCACAGAACCTTACCATTTAAGTTGCAAATACATGAACCTTGTTTACCAAAATCCCCTAGAAGAAAGCGACATACACCTTACTGATTTTAAGGGATCTCAAGGCCAAAAATTATTAAATGAGCCACATTTTTATAAAATTATATGGGCTCAAGAAAAAACATCGGGAATTACCATAGACGGCTGTCCAAGTGATTTACAAAAAAACCAAGTAATATTTTGCACCCCTTTAAATTATATCCATATCCCCAAAAATCAAAAAGGGCTTTTATCCATTATATTCAATAGGGAGTTTTATTGCATCCGAGACAATGACGAAGAAGTCTCTTGTAACGGTTTTTTGTTTTATGGCTCTTCTCATCCCATTACCATTACATCTGTCTCTTATACACATCTCCGAGCCCACGAGACCTCT
>CAJXPE010000088.1 GCA_913057965.1 uncultured Marixanthomonas sp.
AGATCTACACGTAAGGAGTCGTCGGCAGCGTCAGATGTGTATAAGAGACAGTTTACACCGTGACCAGTTGTATAAACAATCATAGTTGAGGTTCCATACACAATATAACCGGCGGCGACTTGTCTGTTTCCAGGTTGCAGAAAATCATCAATTGTAACAGGAGAGCCAGAAGGAGTTACTCGTCTATAAATAGAAAAAATAGTTCCTACCGAAACATTTACATCGATGTTTGAAGAGCCATCCAAGGGATCAATTAAAACAACATATTTATTGTCGTTTTTTTCATTTCTCCCTTTAATGGTAATAAAATCGTCTTCCTCTTCACTGGCAATACCGCAAACAATTTCTCTGTTAGTCAGGGTGTTAATAAAAGCTTCATTAGCATACACATCTAGCTTTTGTTGGTCTTCCCCTTGTATATTTTGGTCGCCTGCTGTACCGAGAATATCGACTAATCCAGCTTTGTTTACTTCGTGGTTCACCACCTTTGCCGCCAAGCGAATGGAATTAATCAGTCGCGATAATTCGCCTGAAGAATACTTAAATTCCTCTTGATTTTCAATAATAAACTCGCCTAACGTTTTGTTCTTGTTTGCCATTTTTATCTTAATAGGTGGATTTTAGTCGCAAATATCGATATTTTTGTCCAAAGCGTATTTTAATTAAACCGAAAATAAGATGGATTTCAACATTCGCAAAAGCACAAAAGAAGACATGCCGGCCGTATTGCACTTGATAAAGGAGCTAGCAGATTATGAAAAAATGGAACATGAAGTAGAAATTACTTCAGAAGACCTCGTGAAAGAAGGTTTTGGAGAAGATCCTTTATTCGATTGTTTTATTGCAGAAAAGAACGATGGCGAAGTTGTGGGAATGGCTTTAATCTATTTTCGCTTTTCTACCTGGAAAGGAAAAACGCTTCACTTAGAAGATTTAATGGTGAAAAAAGAATACCGTGGCGAAGGGTTGGGAATTGCGTTGTATTCCGAAGTAATAAAATTTGGTGCTTCCCATGGTGTGAAACGGATAGAATGGATTGTACTCGATTGGAATAAAAACGCCATTAAGTTTTATGAAGATACAGGAGCTTCGCTTCAAAAACAGTGGTATACGGTACAAATGGACGAAGAAGGAATTAAAAACTTTGTTGAAAAACTGTAATCGGAATACCATGAATTGAAACATACTGTTCAATTCATTCAATCTGAAAATAGGCTTGAATTAAGAAAACGAACCCATGAAAATATTTAAGTTTGGAGGCGCATCGGTTAAAGATGCCCAAGGTGTTAAAAATGTAACAACCGTACTTAAAAAAACTGGAGAAAAAGATTTAGTTGTTGTTGTTTCGGCGATGGGAAAAATGACGAACGCACTCGAAGAAGTGGTCGCTGCTCATTTAGCTAAAAGTGACACCTTAAAAGACCATCTTCTAGCTATTGAAACATATCATTACAATATTTTAAAAGAGTTATTTCCAAATCAGGAACATGCTATTTATAAAGCTGTTTCAGGACTTTTAGACCAATTAAAAGGATTTTTGGTGTCGTCAAAATCTAAAAATCACGCGTTTGTTTATGATCAGGTAGTAAGCTATGGCGAGTTGATTTCAACAACCATTGTCTCTACCTATCTTTCCGAAGAACACATTAAAAATACTTGGCTGGATGTTCGGGGCTGTATTAAAACCGATGACAATTATCGTGACGCCAAAGTAGATTGGGAAGTGACCCAAAAACGAATTATCGATAAAGTAAGCCCAACGGGAATTACCATTACACAAGGTTTTTTAGGAGCAGAACACGAAAACAACTTTACTACCACACTGGGTAGGGAAGGGAGTGATTACACCGCAGCAATTTTTGCATATTGTTTAAATGGAGAGTCGGTAACTATCTGGAAGGATGTTCCAGGGGTATTGAATGCCGACCCAAGATATTTTAGTAAAACACAGTTGTTAAATAAAATTTCGTATCGAGAAGCGATTGAGCTTGCTTTTTACGGCGCTTCGGTAATTCACCCAAAAACATTGCAACCGTTACAGCGCAAAGAAATTCCGTTGTACGTAAAATCATTTTATAATCCCGAAGATGAAGGTACTTGCGTAGGAAAAAGTGTTACGTTAGATCCCCAAACTTCTTGTTTTATTTTGAAAAACAACTTAGTACTTATTTCACTATCGTCATTAGATTTTAGTTTTATGATGGAAGACAACATTGGTGATGTTTTTAAGTGGTTGCATCAATATAAAATGAAGGTGGAACTCATACAAAATTCGGCCATTAGTTTTTCGGTATGTATTGATAATAAGTTTAATACCCTTGATGAGCTGTTGGTAAAACTACGTGAAAAATTTAGGGTAAAATGGAATGAAGGGGTTACTCTGTACACGGTTAGACATTCCATTCCTTCAGAAATTAAAGCGTTAACTGAAAATAGAAACGTATTATTAAAGCAGGAAAGTAGAGATACCGTTCAGGTTATTGTGGAAAATTAGTTGATTTGCTTTCGCTATATTTGTGAAAGGTATCAATCTTACCAGATTCAAAATTAAAAATTCTATGGGATTAGTTAATGCTAAAGAAGTGGCCAAAGCCATAAATGTCGATAACCTCGGCTTTCTAGGCACCTTCATGGGCTGGTCCCTAATGAAAGTATTGAACATTTCTACTCTCAACAATATTTATGATCGCAACAAACATTTAAGCGACTTAGAATTTATAAATGCACTTTTGGAGGAATTTGAAATTAATTTTGAAATTCCTGAAGAAGATTTACGGCGAATTCCTAAAACGGGTCCGTTTATAACTATTTCCAACCATCCTTTAGGCGGAATAGACGGCATCTTATTATTGAAATTATTACTCGAACACCGACCGGATTTTAAAATTATCGCTAATTTTTTATTACATAGAATTGAACCCTTAAAGCCTTATGTGATGCCTGTAAATCCTTTTGAAGAGCGAAAGGATGTAAAATCAAGTGTTATGGGGTTTAAAAATGCGTTAACCCATTTACGAGAAGGACATCCTTTGGGTATTTTTCCTGCAGGGGAAGTTTCAACATATAGGGATGGTAAATTGGTTGTTGATAAACCTTGGGAGCCAGCCGCTATGAAATTGATTAAAAAGGCAGAGGTCCCGGTGGTTCCAATCTATTTTCATGCAAAAAACAGTAAGTTATTTTACAGAATGGCGAAACTGAATGATACGTTGCGAACCGCAAAACTACCTTCGGAATTGTTGACCCAAAAAGAGCGTGTTATTAAGGTGCGAATTGGGAATGCCATTTCGGTAAAAGATCAAGCCGAACACGAATCGTTAGAAGATTTCACTAATATCTTAAGACGAAAAACGTATGTGTTGGCCAATCCTTTTCAGAAGAAAAAATTACTGGATACCATTCCAAAATCTTTAAAAATACCAAAGTTGCCTAAAAAAATTGCAGGTCCCATTCCCTTGGAAGCCTTAGAGCCCGAGATTGAAAAGCTCCGCCAAAATGATAAACGATTGCTTATTAGTAAAAACTACGAAGTGTTTTTGGCACAAGCGGAAACCATTCCTAATATACTTCGTGAAATAGGACGGTTACGGGAAATTACGTTTAGGGAAGTAGGAGAAGGTACTAATAATGCAGTCGACCTAGATGATTTTGATGCGTATTATCACCATATGTTTTTGTGGGACAATGACGCTAAAAAGTTAGCTGGAGCCTACCGCATGGGACTTGGGGAACAAATTTTTGAGCAATTTGGTATTGATGGTTTCTATTTACAAGACCTATTTAGGTTTGACCAAGAATTATACCCAATGATGAGTAAAAGCATCGAAATGGGACGCGCTTTTATCATCAAAGAATATCAATTACGACCGATGCCTCTTTTTTTATTGTGGAAAGGAATTGTGCATACAACGCTTCGGTTTCCAAACCATCGCTATTTAATTGGTGGGGTAAGTATTAGTAATAAATTTTCAGATTTCAGTAAAAGTTTGATGATTGAGTTTATGAAGTCGAATTATTACGATCCATATGTAGCACAATACATTAAGCCAAAGAAAGAATATAAGGTAACGCTGAAAGATGCCGATAAAGATTTCATTTTTGATGAAAGTGAAGCCGATCTAAATAAATTTGACAAAATAATTGATGAGGTGGAACCAGGTAATTTACGACTACCCGTTTTGATTAAAAAGTACATTAAACAAAACGCCAAAGTGGTGGCTTTTAATGTAGATCCATTGTTTAATAATGCAGTAGATGGATTAATGTATATTCGAATTGCAGATTTACCTGAAAGCACTGTAAAACCTGTTATGGAGGAGTTTCAAGAGGAATTGGAAAAAAAATACACCAACGGAAATGGCAAGCCTAAGGAAGAAGAGTAATTTAATCTATGCTCAAACTGCTATATTTCGCTTTTATCATCATAAAAACTCCGTAAGCAATCAGTCCAATGGCAATGATTCCCATAACGAGGGATCCAAACTCATTTTGAAGAAACCCGAAAGCTTCTGTTTTATCCACTTTTTCAGAAGATGAAGAAAAAACTGTTCTAAACATTAAAAATGACATAATTGCAATGACGATTCCCCGAGCGGTAAAACCTACCTTCGCTGCATTTATAACTAAATGTTTGGCTTTTTCACTTAAACCTGCTTCGTCTACCTCTTCCCTAAATTCTCCAGAGTAAGCTTGATAAAATTCGTAGATGGCTTTTCCAAGTAACGCCAAACCGATTGTGATTGCAATAGCCTTATAATCGAGCATTTTTACCAGAAAAGAATTTCCACCCCCCTCTGAACTGCTTCCCATTACTTGTTTAAGTGCTGAGAAAGCCAAAAAACCATAAAAGGCTCCACTTATAAAGTAACTTACCCGTTTTACAATTGCCTTGAAATCGGATCCCATGTCTTTTGGATCGAAAAATACTTGATACCATCGCCAAAAAACATAGCCAATTAGGCCCACTGCGGTGATAATGAGTAATACTTTGCCAAATATTTGTTGTGATATAAAATCTAATGCATTGCCGCTACCAGATTTTTGACCGCCAAGACCGAAAGCCCCAAAAGCGGTAAGTCCCCCGATTAGAAAATAGACCAATCCTTTGGTGGCAACCCCGAAACGGGCAAAATTTTGTTTTTTATTTCCCATTTCTTGTGTGTTGTATAGGTAATGTGCTCATAAAAAAAGATATAAGCGATGTAAATAAATATTAACGATATTCAGGATTTTCAAAATTCCATCGTGTGCCATCGTCCCAATCTGCACGGGAATTTCCGTAAGCTGGATAACCACCTTGCTCTTTTAGCATTTTTGCTAAATGCAAAAGATTATAGGTCATAAAGGTTGTGTTTCGGTTGGTAAAACTATTGTTTTTAGCATCACTTTCTTCATCCATATAACTTGGGCCAGGTCCTGCTTCGCCAATCCAACCACAATCGGCTTGTGGCGGAATACTATACCCAACATGTTGTAGTGAGTACAAAATATTCATGGAGCAATGTTTTATACCATCTTCGTTACCAGTAATAATGCATCCACCCACTTTTCCGTAAAAATAATATTGTCCTTTATCGTTTTGCTTGCTGCTCATTGCATAGAGACGTTCAACCAGTTTAGTGGCTTCTGAAGATTTTTCGCCTAACCAAATGGGAGTTCCAATTATTAAAATATCGGCTGCATCCACTTTTTTCCAGAGTTCAGGCCAAGCATCTTTTTTAGCACCGTGTTCGGTCATATCAAAATAAACGCCAGGAGCGACATCGTAATCTACAAACCGAATAATTTCTACTGAAACGCCTTCAGCTTCCATAATATTTGCCGAAACATCTATCAAACCACGAGTGTGGCTCATTCTAGGTGACTGCTTTAACGTGCAGTTAATATATAATACCTTGAGATTGCTGAAATCTGGTTTTTCTGAAGCCATAGGAGTAGTTTTTTTGTTATAAGCATGTCGAACGGATTATGAAACCCTTTCAAAAGTATGTATTAAAACTACTGAAAAAGAACTAAGAAAGAAACTACTCTGAAGTTAAATCATTCATAATAAATTTAATCTTATCTTCTGAGATAGGTTTGATGACAAAATTTTTAACTTGCGAATATTTTTGTGACTTTTCAAAATCTACAGGGTCTATAGAAGAACTGACAATGTATATTATAATCTTTTTTGTGGTTTTTATTTTAATAAACTCATCTAAAAACTGCCACCCATCCATAATGGGCATATTCAAATCTAATAGAATTACATCAGGGAGTGTATCTGTTGAATCTTCTTCCATGATAGGTTTAAGATGGTTAAGAGCATCTTTACCATGGTTAAACACAAGAAAACCATTGCAAAAATTGGACAATTGCATCATTCTTTTGGCCCCAAAAACAAAAATGGGGTCGTCATCAATAATACAAGCTAGATCAACCTTTTTCATGTTGTAAATATATAATAAAAATTGTTCCCTTGTTAACTTGGCTTGTAACCTCAATTTTTCCGCCCATAGCTTCTATTTGATTTTTAGTGATAAAAAGACCTAAACCCCTTGAATCTTTATGCTTATGAAAGGTTTTATACATGCCAAATAGCTTTTCGCCATAGGTTTTTAAATCAATACCCAAGCCATTGTCTTCAATTTTTACTTTTACAAAACCTTCTTTAATTTCGGTGTCTATTGTTATTAAAGGATCTTTTTTTAGGCTTTTATATTTTAAAGCATTTGTAAAGAAGTTGAGAAATACACTGTCTAAATATGCAGGAATCCCTTTTATCTGGATGTTTTTATCTGCGTTATTTTGAAAAGTTGCATTGTTTTCTAGAATTTGAGGCCTTATACTGTCAATCGACTTTTGTATGTAATGAAATAAATTTTCGGTTGTTAAACTTTCCATTGTCTTAGTATTGACAACAGCAACTTCATTTAAATTTTCCACTGTTTCCTGCAAATGGTCTACAGCACTTTTTAGCATAGGAAAAAATTCATTATCGGTAGCTTCAGGTAAATCTACCTCCATTAAACTAAGTAACATTTCTAAGTTTCCAGAGTGCGAACGAAGGTTATGGGAAACAATGTGGGCAAAATTGAGGAGGCGTGTGTTTTGGTCCCTGGTAACTTCAAGTAATGATTTGTTTTTCTCTTCGGCATTTTTTCGTTCGGTTACATTGTTTATTTGAGCTACAAAATATTGTGGTTTGCCTTTGTTGTTTTTAATTAACGAAACCGATAAAAGTGCCCAAACAATAGAGCCATTTCTATGAAAATACCTTTTTTCAATTTTATAGACATCCTTTTTGTCCTTTAGCATTTCTTGTAATAACGTGGCATCAGAATTTAAATCATCAGGGTGTGTTATATCTTTAAAAGTCAATTGTAAAAACTCTTCATTTGTGTAGCCAATCATTTCACACAACGTGTTGTTTACTTGAATCCAAGAGCCGTCTATACTAATCATTGCCATTCCATTAGCGGCGTTCTCAAATATTTTTCTGAAACGTTCTTCGCTAAGGGCTAGTTTTTTAGTGGCTTTGGTTTTTTCATTTATGTCTTGAAATACGCCTTGAACCTTTATGCAAGTACCCTTATCATTAAAAATTGATGCTCCGATAGATCGCACCCATTTTTCTTTTCCTTTGGCGGTTATTATTTGAAATTCGCCATCAAACTTTTCTCCTGTTTCTATACAACTATTGAATAGTTTGGTTATTTTTTCTCTGTTCTCTCCTTCTTTATAGAAATTGATGCCCTCTTCAAGGTTTGGCACATAATCAAGGCCTACTTCGTGGATTTTTTTCGTGATTTCACTCCAAAAAACAGTTTGTTTTATAAGGTCTACCTCCCAACTTCCAATAGTTGCAGCTTCCTGCATAAAATTGAAGATTAGGTTGTCTTCGTTTTTTTGTCGCGTGTTTTGAACAGTAGAGCCCATTAGCGTATTAAATTGAGGAATTTATACTAAAGTATATAACATAGATAGCAGTTCTATATTGTTACTGTTCTCTAACATGTTAAAAACAAATATTTTAGCGTCTAAAAAAACGGTAAAATACACTAAATATACGAGTAAACCCCAAAAACAGTTTTAATAAACGCTTAAAATGAATAAACTTAACGGAAAGAAATTTTTGTGAAGAAGAAAGAAAAGGCTTTCAAATTTAATTTGAAAGCCTTTTTATAGGTTGTTAAAACCAAGGTTTTTGTCCTACTTGGTAGGTATTGTAAAATTCTTCGTCGCTTTTGGTAAGGTAGATAATACCTTCAATAAGACCTACAATTCCGGTGGCCATTAAAATAAAGAATCCTACGCCTAAACAAGAAGTGGCGTAACCAATTAAGGTGGCGACAAGAAGGATAATACCTTCTTTATTATACCCTAAAATAAATTTGTGAATACCTAAAGAACCTAAAACAATCGCTAAAATACCGGCCATTAATTTTTTATTGTCACCATTGTTGGTGGCTTGGTTCCAGCCTTCTTTAAATTCGTTGGCCGTATTCTTGGCTTCGTTTTCAAAGTTTTCGGCTGTAGAGTCTGTGTTTTTTTTGGTGCTATCGTAGCCTTCGTTTTTATTTTCTTCCATTATGCGGTTGGTTATGGTGTTAATTATCGTAAAATTATGAAAAATTATTCTAAAAAAGCACTATCAATAGGTTCCCAAAGTTCTATTTTATTTCCTTCGGGGTCTAAAATCCAGCCAAACTTTCCGTAGTCATATTCTTCCATTTCACCTACAATAGTCACGCCTTCTTCTTCAAGTACTTTCAGTAATTCAACTAAATTTTCAACCCGAAAATTCATCATAAATTCCTTTTTGCTGGGTTTAAAATATTCCGTTTTTTCATCAAACGGGCTCCATTGAGTTGAGCATTTGTTGCCTTCTTCGTCTTTCCACCAAAACGTGCAGCCGTACTCATCGGTGTTTAATCCTAAATGTTCGTTGTACCAGTTTTTTACGGCTTTTGGGTCCTTGGTTTTAAAGAAAAACCCACCAAGACCTGTGACTCTTTTTTTCATTTTGCTAGTTTTTAAATTTATCTAGTATCTTTTCTACAATCGTTTCTGCTAATTTTTTCTTGCTCTCTACCGTCCAACCAGCAATGTGCGGGCTTAACAAAACGTTTTCAAGCTGCAATAACTGCTGAAGCGGTTGTGGCATATCTTTATCAGCGAAAAGTGATTCAAAAGATAGTTTTTCATATTCAAGCACATCGAGGCCTGCGCCTAAAATTTTTCCATTTTCTATGGCTGAAACCAAATCGGCCGTTACTACACTTTTTCCGCGAGCCGTGTTGATAAACCAAAACGGTTTGCTGAAATTATTTATAAAATCGGTATTGATCATTTTGTCGGTTAACGGCGTCCAAGGCGTATGAAGGCTTAAAACATCTGCCATTTCTTGTAGTGTTTTTAACGAAACTTGTGTGGCGTGTTTATCGCCAACGTCGTCCTTAATATCGTAACACAGCACGGTACAGTCAAAACCTTGTAGTTTTTTTGCAAAGGCTTTACCCATATTTCCATAGCCAATTAGGCCTACCGTTTTTCCGTCTAACTCTACACCACGATTGGCTTCGCGATTCCATTGGCCGTTTTTTACTTCAGTATTTGCTCTGTTTAAATTATTGAACAAAGAAAGCAACATACCCAATGCGTGTTCTCCTACGGCATTTCGATTCCCTTCTGGAGCGGCTATTAAGTATATTCCTTTACTTTCTGCATATTCAATGTCAATACTTTCAAGCCCAGCGCCTACACGAGCGATAAACTTAAGGTTTTTAGCGGCATCGATAAATTGTTTGTCAATTTTAAAACGACTTCTAATAACGATACCGTCGTATTTTTTAATGCTCTTTTCAATCGCTTCTTTTGAAGATTTGTAATCTTCCTCATTTGTAAAACCAGCTTCTGTAAGCCGTTTTATTAAAAGCGGATGATTGTTATCTAAGTGAAGAATTTTCATGATTTAGATTTTTGGATAGTTGGAAACTGTTTTTTTATCTACAACATCCCCAGTGTGGTTTGTGGACAATTTTTCAAACAATAATACGTGTACTTCTTCGCCATTTTGAGTTTTTGGCCAGTGTTCTACACCCTTTGGAACGACAATTATTTCTCCTTCTTTTACAATTTCAACTGTGTCCCGAAAATGCATTTCGAGTGTCCCTTTTTGAACAAAAAAGAGTTCGTCTTCCTCTTCGTGTTTATGCCATACAAATTCATCTTTCAATTTGGCGAGTAGTACTTGCATATCGTCCACGACCGCTATTTGGTGTGGATGCCAGTGTTTACTAAATGATGTGAATTTTTTTTGAAGGTTTATTGTCTTCAATTTGTTCCAATTTATAGAAACAAATTACGAATTTCTTCGGTAATACGTGTAGGTTTTTGGCTTTTCAGTTCAACAAAACACCAAAGTGTTTTTGCGGTGACCATTACTTTATTATCTTTTTTTCTGAAAATTTTATAGTGTCGTTCACTTTTTACGCCTTCGGCTGACGTTACCCACGTTTCAATTTGAAGTTCTTCGCCTTTAAAAGCGGGGTTTTTATATTCAATAAAATGGTTTAAAACAACCCAAAAGTAAGTGTTATGAGTTTCTTTTGGCGCTTTTGAAAACCAATGTTTTTCAGCAATATCGATACACCATTCTAAATATGTAATATTATTAACGTGTCCGTTTACATCAATTGCACTTTCTGGAACCTTGAATGTATGTGAAAAAACGGTGTTCAAAATCCTAAAATTAGTTTAGCAATAGTAAAGTAAATTAAAATACCTAGAATATCGTTACTAGTGGTGATAAAAGGGCCTGTGGCCATAGCGGGGTCTATACCGCGTTTGTCCAAAATAATCGGGACAAAAGTCCCTATTAAAGAAGCACTGATAATTACGGAAATTAAAGAAATGGCTATGGTAAGTCCGAATTTAAAATCGAGGCCCATAATAAAAATTCCCCCTCCTATTAAAAGTAAGGAAAGAACCTGTCTCTTATACACATCTCCGAGCC
>CAJXPE010000089.1 GCA_913057965.1 uncultured Marixanthomonas sp.
ACGAGATGTAGAGAGGTCTCGTGGGCTCGGAGATGTGTATAAGAGACAGCTTATGTATGAGCCCTAATGCTCAGGTAGTGCATGGTATCCCAAACGATGTTCCTCTTAAAGAGGGTGATATTATCTCTATTGATTGCGGCTCTGTAAAAAATGGATTTTATGGTGATCACGCCTATACCTTTGAAGTAGGCGAAGTTTCTCCTGAGATTAAAAAATTATTAAAAGTTACTAAGGAGTCGCTTTATGTTGGAATTCGTGAATTTAAAAAAGGAAATCGCGTAGGCGATGTGGGATATGCTATTCAAAATTACTGTGAAGATCAAGGGTACGGCGTAGTCCGTGAATTGGTTGGGCACGGTTTGGGTCGGAAAATGCACGAAGATCCCGAAATGCCAAATTACGGTCGAAGAGGTCGTGGTAAAAAATTTGTAGAAGGCATGACAGTTGCTATTGAGCCGATGATTAATTTAGGAACACGTCGTATTGAACAATTGAAAGACGGGTGGACTATTTTAACAGCAGACCGCAAACCTAGCGCACATTTTGAACACGATGTAGCATTAGTAAACGGCAAACCGGAATTGCTCTCTACATTCGCTTATATTTATGATGCTTTGGGTATTGAAAGTGATGAAGAGAATGAATTCCGTCAGAAAGAATTGGTGCTGTAACTTCTTTAAGCATGCAAAAGCTATCCAGTATTTTTCTGAATATAATACCCAGACCCCTTTTAATTAGGGTAAGCTATTTGGTGAAACCATTCGTTGCTTTTTTTTTGAGAGGAGACAAATACACCGATCCTATTGACGGTCAATCTTATCGTAAGTTTCTACCATATGGATATGAAAAAGTACGTGAAAATGTATTAGCACCAGGCACCTTATCATTAGAACGTCACCGGTTGTGTTGGTTATATTTAAAAAATGAAACGTCTTTCTTTGTTTCAAAATTAAAAGTACTTCACTTTGCTCCTGAACAAGCGTTTTACAAACGCTTCAGGAAAATGAAAAATTTAGAGTATACAACAACCGATTTAAACTCTCCTATCGCTGATGTAAAGGCCGATATTTGTAACTTACCCTTTTCCGATAATGAATTTGACTTTGTCATCTGCAATCACGTTTTAGAGCATATCCCAGATGATACTACTGCTATGAAGGAGTTATACCGTATTTTAGCTCCCGGCGGAACAGCCATTTTGCAAATACCCCTTGATAACGACCGAAAAATAACTTTTGAGGACGACTCTATAACAGACAAGAAAGAGCGTGCTAAAATATTTGGACAATATGATCATGTTCGTATTTACGGCATGGATTACTTCGATAAACTTGCTTCAGTAGGATTTTCAGTGCAGGCACTTGATTACACAACCACATTTTCTAAAGAAGAAATCAATACTTTCCGCTTGGCAAAAGGCGAATTGTTACCTGTTTGTAAAAAATAAATTATTATTTTAGGGCCAAATCATTTTTAAAACTTCAATGAACCTAAAATTACTTTGTCTTCTTACTATAGTACTATTTACTTCAGAGCTTTTTGCCCAAGATCCAAACGATTGTGTAGATGCCATTGTAATTTGTGGAGATTCTAGCATTGGCCTAGATCCAAACGGTGTCGGGTTTGATGAGTTCTCTCTTCCAGGAAACAATCCTCCTTCTTGTTATTCCTTCGATTTAAATACAATCTGGTTTAAGTTTGTTATTGAAGAAACCGGAACATTTACATTTGACATTGTTCCTGACGATGGGGCGGATTACGATTTTGCCATTTATGGACCTAAAGTTACCTGCACTACTTTAGGAGACGCCATACGCTGTTCCAGTACAAATCCCGAAAATGCAGGCGTATCGGCAAATACTGGTTTAAACATGGAAGAAACAGACACCGAAGAAGGACCTGGTGCAGATGGTAATGGGTATCTTAAATTTATTGAAGCTGAGGCAGGAGATGTTTATTATTTATTAGTGGACCGTGCGGTTGGTTCTGGAGGGTTAAGTTTGTTTTACACTGGAACGGCCACTTTACCGGAAAACGTAACGGCAAACCCAGTTAATGACCTTACTAAATGTGACTCCGATGGCACGCAGGATGAGCAGACCGATTTTAACCTTGATACTTTAAAACCTCAAATTATAGGTACCCAAACAGATGTTACCGTTACCTTCCATGAAAGTCTGAACGATGCTAATATAGGTGTAAATCCCTTGGCTAGTCCTTACACTAATACATCTAATCCTCAAACAATTTACGCACGTGCGGAACGGGCCAATGGTTGTAATGATATTACTTCTTTTCTACTTAAAATAGGAAACCCTGTATTAAACCAACCAGAAGATGTTGTTCTTTGTAGTTATGGCAGTACTGAAGAATATACATTAAGTGATATTATACCTGAAGTTATTAATGAGCCAGCAGGTTATAATTTTAGTTTTCATAATTCTCAAAATGAAGCTGAAAACAACAGCAATCCAATTGGCCCCACTATTAATTTTACGAATGTCCCTAGAGAAGTGTTTGTACGCGTAACCGATGAAAATGATACAGTATGTTACAGCATAACTTCTTTTTCAGGATACATAAATACCATAAAACCTGCTACAAAACCAAGTGATATTATTGTTTGTGATGACGATTTTGACGGTGTTATGATGTTTGATCTTTCAGAAAAAGACGCAGAGGTTTTAGGTAATCTTTCCGCAGAAGATTTTGATATTTATTATTACAGATCAGAAGAAGATCGAGTTTCGGACACCAATAGAATTGAAACAACATTTCAAAATACAAGCAACCCACAAACCATATATGTTACGTTACTTGAAAAAAGTACCGATTGTTTTGACTATACTGAATTTGAAATAATTGTTAACCCAAAACCGGTTATTGAATTTGATCAGTCTTCCTATATCTATTGCTCAAACACAACGGAACCTTTGCCTATTTCAATTGAAGAAGGGTATCAATACTATTCATGGAGTACAGGAGAGGAAGGAACGAATTTGAATACTATTTTAGTTAGTAACCCAGGAACGTATAGTGTTACCGTTACCAATGAATTTAATTGTAGCTCCTCCCTAAGTGTAGAAGTTTTTCCGTCAGATATTGCGACGATAACCAATGTAATAATTAAAGACTTTAACGGAACGAACAATAGTGCTACTATTGAAGTTGAGGGAGCTGGCGATTATGAATTTGCTTTAGGTGATGGAATGGTGTATCAAGATAATCCAACCTTTACAGGACTTTCAAATGGATATTACACCGTGTATGTTCGGGATAAAAATGGTTGTGGGGTGGTTACAAAAGAGATTCTTGTACTTGATTATCCACGGTTTTTCACTCCAAACGGTGATGGATTTCACGATTTTTGGAAAATTATTGGAATTGATGAATTTCCAGTTACTAAAATTTACATTTACGATCGCTTTGGTAAATTATTAAAGCAAGTTTTACCTGAAGGCCCGGGATGGGATGGAGTTTTTAACGGGCAAGCCCTTCCTGCCAGTGACTATTGGTTTACAATTGCTTTTACGGATGGACGAACTTTTAAAGGACATTTCACCTTAAAAAGATAGCTTTTAGTTTTTCAAAACTTTAAAACCCGACGTTTTAAAAACCCGACCTTTTCCTGTTGAATCGTTATATGATAGGTAAGCTTCAATATTTGGTAAAGTTTTCAATAAATTTTTAGACTTTTCGAGCCCCAAAGCCATAAAGGACGTGGCGTACGCATCGGCTACGGCACAAGTGGGAGCAATCACTGTGGCACTGGTAACATCACTTTGCTCGGCTTTACCGGTTAGTGGATTGATGGTGTGCACATATTTTTTTCCTGTTATCGAATCTACTCTAAATTTTCTATAATTCCCAGACGAAGCCATCGCTTGATTTTTTAACGGAACGGTTTCAGCAAAACTACGATTATCAATATCTGAATTTATGGCTTCAATTCCGACTGTCCAAGGTTTCTGTTTAGATAAATTCGTTCCTTTCGTTAAAATTTCGCCCCCCAATTCAACTAAATAATCCGTTACGCCGTTCTTTTCCAAATAATTTCCTATTAAATCTATTCCGTACCCTTTTGCGATGGCGTTGAAATCAAAATAAATCTGCGGATGTGTTTTCTGAATAGTATTTTTTAAAGTAAGTGTTACCTTATTAAAACCCACAAACTCCATCAACGAATCTAAAGTCGTACTATCTATTTCTTGAAGCGGTTTTACATCGCCAAAACCGTATGCATTCCGAAGTACTCCTATAGTAGGATCGAAATAGCCATTAGTTTGTTCGTGTATTTTTTCTGAAAGAACAAACACATCTTTAAAAGTTTTATCAATAACAATACTCGAATCACCTCGATTTATTTTTGAAATATCACTATTAGGAACATAGGTGCTTACCGATTGGTTTACTTCGTTTACAATAGAGTCTATTCCTTTTTGAGCTTTAAATTCTTTTTGTGAATAGTATTTTATATGATAGGTGGTACCGAAAGCTTTTCCTTCAATAAACGTATGTTCTTGTGTAGTTTCAGCACAGGAAATTAAAAGAAACAAGGTTGATATTACTAATAAATATTTCATGTTATTTCCTGTAAGCCGTTATAAACCATAGTATAATCTTCATCTTTTAATACCGGCTTTGCGTAATCGCTACCGTGACCTAACCCAACTCCAGCATAATAGGTTTTTGCTTCAAATTTATCGGCATGGGCTTTTATGGTTTGCATAAAAACAGGATCGTAAGTATTGGCGTCTTCGGGGTAGTTTTTTGCTCTAACTATCACAAAATGTAGATCTTTATTCTTTAAGGCAACAAACTGTGGATCCTTTTTTAATTTCGAATTAACACCTAAAAACTCAAAGCCATTTGCTTCGAGATCTTTTCCTACTATATTCATAGCTAGGTTGTGCAATTCTTGTTTGGTAAGTGGTAAACTCATACTACAAAAATATAAAGTATTTAGGTATAAAAAGAAGCCGCTTCAGTAAAACTGAAACGGCTTATTAAATTTTATATAATGAAGGTGATATTATCCTCCAAAATCATCAAATCGGATGTTCTCATCTGGGATACCAAAATCTTCTCCCATTTTTTGAACGGCTTGGTTCATCAATGGTGGTCCACAGAAATACAGTTCAATTTCTTCCGGTTCTTCATGTTTACTTAAATAGTTGTCGATTACTACTTGGTGAATAAACCCAACAAAACCATCGCCTTCATCATGAATATCTTTCTTTACTTTCCAGTTATCTTCTTCCATTGGTTCAGAAAGTGCTAAATAAAACTTGAAGTTATCAAACTCTCTTTCTAATTCACGGAAATGCTCTAAGTAGAATAATTCTCTTTTAGAACGTCCTCCGTACCAATACGTCACTTTACGACCCGTTTTTAGGGTTTTGAATAAGTGATATAAATGCGAACGCATCGGTGCCATTCCAGCTCCACCCCCAACGTATAGCATTTCAGCTTCTGATTCGTTAATAAAGAATTCTCCAAAAGGCCCAGAAATAGTTACTTTATCACCTTTTTTCGCGTTGAATATATAAGAAGAAGCAATACCTGGGTTCACATTCATCCAACCATTCTTTTCTCTATCAAATGGTGGTGTTGCTACACGAACGTTTAGCATAATCTCACGTCCTTCAGCTGGGTAAGAAGCCATAGAATAGGCTCTTTCAACTGTTTCATCATTTTTCATCACTAGGGGCCAAAGTCCAAACTTTTCCCACTCTGCTTCAAACTTATCTGGTGTATCGTGCTCTTCTGGGTGTGCGGTGATGTCCATATCTTCAAACTTCACTTCACAAGGTGGAATTTCAATTTGAATATATCCACCAGCTTTGTAGTTCATATCCTCAGGGATCTCCACTACAAACTCTTTAATGAAAGAAGCCACGTTATAGTTACGAACAACTGTTGCTTCCCATTTTTTAATTCCGAAGACTTCTTCAGGAATATGAATATTCATATCCTGTTTTACTTTTACTTGACACGAAAGACGTGCGCCTTCTTTAATTTCTTTACGGGTAAAGTGAGGCGTTTCAGTAGGAAGTGCTTCTCCACCACCTTCAAGTACATGACATTCACACTGAATACATGTTCCACCTCCACCACAAGCGGAAGGAAGGAATATTTTTTTTCCACTAAGGGTTGAAAGTAATGTTCCACCAGATTCTACTTCCAGTTTCTTTTCATCGTTAATGGTTATGGTTACCGGACCAGAAGGTGACAGCTTTTGTTTGGTAAAAAGCAAAAGTGCAACCAATAGCAAGATAAGTACCAAAAAGGCCAAAACCGTTGCTATAATAACTCCTAATGTGCTTGCTGCTAAAAACATATTAATTTTTTGTTAGTAGGGTTGAAACTTCAGGTGTTTCAGTTGATTCTTTATTTTCTTCTACTTGAATTCCTAAATTATCAGGATTTTCATCTAAGGATGGTTTCTCTTCACTTCCACCGGTTAACATTCCACCAAAACTCATAAAACCAATTGCCATTAAACCTGTAATGATAAAGGTAATTCCTAATCCACGCAACGGAGCAGGAACATTTGAATAACGAATTTTTTCCCGAATGGCCGCAATTGCAAGAATGGCTAAAAACCAACCAATCCCCGAACTAAATCCATAATTAAGTGCTAATCCAAAGGTTTCAATTTCTCTCGATTGCATAAATAATGAACCACCTAAAATAGCACAGTTTACAGCAATTAACGGTAGAAAAATACCTAAGGAATTATATAATGAAGGAGAAAATTTCTCCACGACTATTTCTACTAATTGCACCATTGTTGCAATAGTGGCAATGAATAAAATAAAGGAAAGGAAACTTAAATCGTAATCTGCATATTCTGGGCCTAACCAAGTTAAGGCTCCTTCTTGTAAGATATACTGATCTAATAGCCAGTTAAGAGGAACGGTAACTGTTAATACAAATATTACAGCGGCTCCTAAACCAACAGCTGTACTCACTTTTTTAGATACAGCTAAGTATGAACACATACCCAAAAAGTATGCAAACACCATGTTATCTACAAAAATCGATTTAAAAAATAATTCTAAATGCTCCATTTTTTTATAGTATTGAGTATTGACGTATTAGTTTTGAAATAACTTCGAGGCTAACACTTCAGTACTTTTAGTTTTCTTCTATTAACTCTTTATTCTTGCTACGTTGTACCCAAATAATGATACCTACTACAATCAATGCCATAGGGGGTAATACCATAAAACCATTATTTTCATAGCCTATTGCATATAAACCTGTTTTCTCTACAGGATTACCAAGTACAGGAAATCCAAATAAAGTTCCTGAACCTAATAATTCTCGGAAAAAACCAACGATTATAAGTATTACACCATAGCCTGCTGCATTTCCTATTCCATCAAGGAATGATTTCCAAGGACCGTTTCCTAATGCAAAAGCTTCAAAACGCCCCATAATAATACAGTTGGTAATAATTAACCCAATGAATACAGAGAGTTCTTTACTAAGGGAATAAGCAAAAGCTTTTAATACTTGGTCTACAATAATTACCAAGGTTGCAACAACGATAAGCTGTACAATAATTCTAATTTTTGAAGGAATTATATTTCGCATCAACGAAATTACTACGTTTCCAACTCCCATTACAAACAGTACAGATACTGCCATTACAATAGATGGCTTTAATTGTGCTGTAATTGCCAAGGCAGAACAAATTCCCAATACCTGAATGGTAATCGGGTTATTATCCGCTAATGGGTCCATTATAAGTTTACTATCTTTTTTTGATAAAAGTCCCATGATTTTAGTTTAAAGATTTAAAATAAGGCACGTACAATCTCACATCCTTTCTCAACATAGCCGCAACACCGTCTCCAGTAATTGTAGCTCCAGCCAAGGCATCTACTTCGTTATCCTCTGTGTCTGTATTGGTAGGATCATTATTGCTTTTAGAAACATCTATACCCTGAAAAGCACCGCCGTGTAAGAAGCTTTCACCAGTAAAATCATCCATAAAATAACGTTGTTTTATTTCAGCTCCTAGACCTGGAGTTTCTCCTTTGTGGTCGTAATAAACACCTTGAATAGTCATAGATTTATCAACTGCTACAAATCCCCAGATAGCATCCCAAAGTCCTTTTCCTCTAACTGGTATTACATATACTTCTTTTCCATCTTTTTCTCCTACAAAAAGTGGCAATCTTCTAGTATATTCAGGATCTTTAGCCTTTGTTTCTTCTTTTTTAATGTCAATAAGATAAGCTTCATCATTTTCAGTAACCTTATCTCCTTGAATTACCAATTGCTTCGTAATGTATTTGTTGAACTGTTCTTCTACTTTATCGGTAGAAACAAAAGTTGCATCGTTAGGGCCTTCATTTTCATTTACACCCATTGCATACAAAATGTTTTGTTGCTTTTCAAACCGTTCGTTTTCCTTGATCTTTGGCTTTAACCCACTGGCAAAACCTGCCAAGATAGAACCTACCACAATTACCATTACTACGGCAAAGATGATCGTATAACTGTTTTTGTCTGTATTGATCGCCATTACTTATGCGGTTTTAACTTTTAAACGTTTCATTCGTTTTTTGATATTCCCCTGTATCACGTAGTGATCGATGGTGGGCGCAAATACATTCATTAATAGTATTGCTAACATTACACCTTCTGGGTACGCTGGGTTAAATACACGAATTAGTATAGATATGAATCCTATTAAAAATCCATAAATCCATTTTCCTCTATTAGTTTGGGAAGCTGTTACTGGATCGGTCGCCATATACACAGCACCAAACGCAAAGCCACCAATAATTAAATGATGCCAAAAGTTGGTATTCATTAGCCCGAAGAATTTACTTGAACTATCAATCCAACCTGCTGAAACCACTCCATTAAAAAGTAAGCCCATTGCTAAAGCACCAAGAACTGCTGACAACATAATACGCCAGCTCCCTATTTTGGTGAAGATTAAAAACAAAGCTCCTAATAAAATTAAAAGGGTGGAAGTTTCTCCTACCGAGCCTGGAATAAACCCAAGGAACATATCCATAACACTGTAACTTATCTCGTGACCTTGTGCAAGGCTTCCTAAAATTGTTTCTCCTGAAATAGCATCTGGTTGTCCAGCGGTTTCAACTGCTCCATGTACCCAAACTTTATCTCCACTCATCCAAGTAGGATATGCGAAGAAAAGAAATGCTCTAATTGTTAAGGCAGGGTTTAGAATATTCATTCCTGTTCCACCAAAAACTTCTTTACCAATAACAACACCAAATACAACAGCTACTACCAACATCCATAATGGAATATCAATCGGTACAATTAACGGCACTAACATACCTGTTACCAGGTATCCTTCTTCTACTTCGTGACCTTTAATTACAGCAAATAAAAACTCCACTGCAAGTCCCACTCCGTAAGAAACGATAACAAGCGGAAGTACTTTCCACAACCCGATTACAAAGTTTGTCCAGTTCCAAAATTCACCACTGAAAAAGCCCATTGCTTTGGTAATTTCAGGGTCGGTTTGCAAATTAGCTTGGTAACCCGCGTTGAACATCCCAAAAATCAAGCAGGGAATCAATGCCATAATTACCGTATTCATGGTACGCTTTAAATCGTCTGCCGCTCTAACATGAGCACCGGAGTGCGTTGTTTCGTTAGGCAAATACAAAAAGGTGTGCAATGCATTAAATGCAGGTGCCATTTTTGTACCCTTATATTTTTGTTTTAGCGTATGTAATTTTTGTTTCAATCCCATAGCGTTATCCTATTTCTTTAATCATTTGATCCAAACCGTTGCGAATAATCTGCTGGTGTGGTTGTTTTGATACACAAATAAATTCAGTTAAAGCAAAATCTTCTGGAGCTACTTCGTACATTCCCAAAGCCTCCATTTCGTCTAGATCTTGTACCATACAAGCTTTTAATATCTGTAATGGATAAATATCCAACGGAAAAACATTTTCATAATTACCAGTTAACACAAATGCTCTGTGCTCTCCATTGGTATTGGTATCCAACTCGTATTTTTTCTTTGGAAATAACCAAGAAAAAGTCAATGCTCGAGAAGGTGAAATTTTATCGAAAACGGGTTTATTCCATCCAAAAAACTCATAATCATCTCCTTCAGGAATTACAGTAACCATATTGTGGTAATAACCTAAATGCCCTTTTGGTGAAATTTTATCACCGGTAAGCACATTTCCGCTAATAACACGAACGTTTTCTTCTTCTAAGCCAGAGTCATATATAAAAGTTGAAACCTCAGCTCCTATCTTCGTTCTGTAATATTTCGGGTTTTTAACCGAAGAACCTGCCAATGCAATGATACGCTCGGCATTAAATTTTCCAGTCAGCAACAACTCCCCAATAATAACAAGGTCTTGTGCTGCAATGGCCCAAACTGTTTCTCCCTTATTAACAGGGTTTATCTTGGCAATTTGCGTCCCAACATTCCCAGAAGGATGTGGACCAGACACTTTATGAAGTGTAATATCTTTTAACGTATCGAAAGAAGAAGTTCCGCTGCTTCCTATACTAACATGAACAGCACCGTCGGTTAATTTACTAAGGGCAGTAACTGCCGCTTGTAATTCAGCTTCTTTTCCTTTTAGTGTAAAGTCATAATCTGCTGCCAAAGGTGCACTAGCATACCCTGAAATAAAAATAGCTTTCGGAGTATCTTCTGCATCGGCTATAATATCATACGGACGTTGCTTTATAAAAGGCCAACAACCTGCTTCTAGCAAACGACTTTTAATCGCTGCAGCATCGGCTGTGCTAACTTCGGTTTTACCAAACTCTTTAAAAGTATCTTGCTGATCTGCTTCAATCACAATACGTTCGATAACTCGTTTCGCTCCTCTTTCAATGGTCGTTAACCTGTCTCTTATACACATCTCCGAGCCCACGAGACCTCTCTACATCTCGT
>CAJXPE010000090.1 GCA_913057965.1 uncultured Marixanthomonas sp.
CGGCAGCGTCAGATGTGTATAAGAGACAGGAATATTATTGTTGGATTCGTTATTTATATGGGAATTTTATTTTTCAACGGAACTACCATCATTACCAATGATGATATACCTAAAGGTTTTGCAGTGGCTGATACCTTTAAAGAACTTGGTTTTCAAGACGGCGATCATATTTTACAAGTAAACGGAAAAGAATTTAAAGACGTCACTTTAATTAATAAACACCTTTTTTTACGGGATGTTGAAAATATTACCGTTGAACATAGCAATGGAACAACAGAAACTATTGCTATGCCTGAAGAAATTGGAACAAAAATGTTTCAGCAAGATGTGTTGCGCCCCTTTAACCCCATGCGGAACGCTGTTGTTGATACTGTAGCAGCCGATTATCCAGCAATGGCTGCAGGGTTTAAAAAGGGAGACAGTATTGTTTCGGTCAATGGAACAAAAGTTGGGCATTGGCATCAATTTACTAATTTGGTAAGGGCGAATGGAGACAAAGAAAATACTATAGTTGTTTCTCGAAATAACGAATTGAAAACTTTAACGGTAACAGCTAATGAAACAGGCCAAATAGGTGTAAACAATTATGCAAAAGAATTGGTGGGTAACGGTACTAAAATTAAGTACGGATTAGGTGAGAGTATTACCGGCGGAATAAAGTATGGCTACAATGTTTTAACAGATTATGTAACGCAATTTAAATATGTCTTTACCGCAAAAGGCGCTACCCAAGTGGGCGGTTTTGGTGCCATAGGCAGCTTATTCCCTGATACTTGGAACTGGTTAAGCTTTTGGGAAACTACAGCATTAATATCCATTATTTTAGCCTTTATGAATATTTTACCAATCCCAGCATTGGATGGAGGTCACGTAATGTTTTTGTTATACGAAATGGTAAGTGGGCGTAAACCTGGCGATAAGTTTATGGAGTATGCACAAATGGTTGGTTTCTTCTTATTGATCGCATTGGTTTTATTTGCAAACGGAAACGATATTTACCGTTGGCTTTTCGAGTAATACTATTGAAATAAGTATACTATATAAAAATGCTTCGGAAGAAATTTTGAAGCATTTTTTGCTGAAGCTTTCAGAACTAAAATGAGAGCTATTTTAAGCTAAAGTTAATTGCAAAATTCATTAAAAAAGTTTTCAAAATTATTTTGATGAAATTAAAAATTGGGTATATTTGCAGCCGCCTAACAATACTTACTGAAGTATGGTTAAGCAAAACGTTCAAAAAAGACATAAAAATTAAATTCCTCCATAGCTCAGTTGGTTAGAGCACCTGACTGTTAATCAGGGTGTCCTTGGTTCGAGTCCAAGTGGAGGAGCAAAAAAAGCCTTACAGAACTCTGTAAGGCTTTTTATTTTTAGTAAAGTGAATATTATATTTAGTTGTCGTTCATTTCACTTTCTACTTTTCCAGTTTCGTTAAAGACAACATCCATTTCATCTGTCCCATTTTCTAACTCCACTTTATACGTAGTTTTATTGTCTATAGTTATCTTTTCACAATCATCTACTTTGTATCCAGAATACTTGCTGCTAATAACGCTTGTAATGGCTTTTGGAAGCATGTTTTCAGTAATATCTTGTTCCATTTTAACCATAGTGCCAGAAGTCGAGTACCAGATTTCGTATTCTTGACTGCCTTGATCAAACTCTACTTTGTAGTTGTCCATTTCCTTTTCCCATTCTACATCTTTAGCATTTGGGTTTTCTTTCTGAAATTTAGAAAGAACACTGTTAGGGACATCAGTTTGTTTCAAATCTTGTGCGGTTGCAACAGTTGTTACAAATAATGCAACCAATAAAAATTTTAAAGTTTTCATAGTATTTCTTTTTTATGTTTAGGTCAAAGTAAAAACCTAAAACTGTAAAGAATTTGGAATGGAGATGTAAAAGAATAACCAGAATCCCATTTCTTTATAGATTTCAGCTGTATTTTTAACGGTAAATTGAATTGAGATGAAAATTTTAATCGTAGAAGACGAGCAGGATATGCTTCAAAACATACAAGAATCGTTAGAAAAGGAATCATATATAGTCCAAATTGCCACTAACTTTACTGATGCAAGCGAAAAAATAGGGGTGTATAACTACGATTGTATTTTATTGGACATCGGCCTACCCGATGGCAACGGACTCGATTTATTAAAAGAAATTAAAAAGAAGGAATTACAAGATTCGGTTATTATTGTTTCAGCAAAAAACTCTTTAGATGATAAACTAAAAGGCTTAGATTTTGGCGCAGATGATTATTTGTCAAAACCCTTTCATATGGCAGAATTGAATGCGCGCATTAAGGCAGTTTTACGCCGCAATCAATTTGGAGGAAAAACGAATATAGAGTTAGGAAATTTTTCCATAAACCCCGAAACTAGAGAAGTCACTATAAACAATATCAATATTGAATTAAACCGTAAGGAGTTTGATATATTATTATACTTTGTTTCAAATAAAAAAAGGTTAGTACGTAAAACCGCATTAGCAGAACACGTTTGGGGCGACCATATAGACCAAACGGACAGCTTTGATTTTATCTACTCACAAATTAAAAACCTTCGGAAAAAACTAGAAGCGAACAAAGCAGATATAACCATAAAATCGGTGTACGGAATGGGCTATAAACTGGAAGGTATATGAAACTGCTAAACTACACGACCACGTATTTTTCAATTTTGTTGCTGGTGCTTATTTCGGTTTGGGCCGTGTTGTTTTATTATGCAATGTTCGATGAGATCTACGATAGCTTGGACGATGGGTTAGAGAACCAAAAAATGTTGGTCATTCAATATGCCGAGAAAGACAGCACCATTTTACGTAAGCAGAATTTTGACGAAAGTGGGTATACCATTAAAAAAGTTCCTTTTTCAGAAATAAAAAACGTTAAAGACCAATACCGTGATACCTTAATGTATATGCAAAACGAAGAGGATTACGAGCCTGTTCGGTTATTGGAAAGTGTGTTTAAACAAAACGGGGACTATTATAAAATAAAGGTGGTTACTTCTATGGTAGAAGAAGACGATCAATTACAAAACCTACTTTTGTATTTAATCATCTTATATGTCGCTCTTTTAATAAGTATTTTACTGCTAAACAACGTGTTTTTACGCAAAGTATGGCGGCCATTTTACAAATTGGTAGCGCAATTAAAAACCTTTAGTATTGAAAATAATGATGAAATACAATTTCAGAAAACCAATATTGAAGAGTTTTCTCTACTTAATACAAGTATAGAAAAGTTACTTGAAAAATCGAAAGAAAGTTATAACAGTCAAAAGCAATTTATTGAAAATGCAGCCCATGAATTGCAAACACCCTTAGCTATTAGCATTAATAAAATTGAACTTTTTCTAGAAGAAAACGAATTACATGAAAAGCAGGCGGTAAAACTTATTTCAGCTTTAGAGAATTTAGAACGTCTTACCCGATTAAATAAATCGTTGCTATTGCTTTCAAAAATTGACAATAAACAGTTTACGGCTAAAGATCAAGTTGATGTAAATAAACTTTTGCATCAACAAATTGAAGACTTTTCAGATTTCGCTACTCACAAGCAAGTAAAATTTACAATAAAGGAAAATGTGCAGCTAAGTATTAATATGAATCGCGATTTAGCTAGTATTCTGTTTGCAAACCTTATTAAAAATGCGGTATTGCATGGAAAATCTGAAACGGAGGTAATCATTGAAATTAACGATATTTTAGTTGCGATTAGTAATGTTTCCGAAGAAAAAGAATTAAATTCTAAACAACTGTTTTCTCGGTTTTACAAAAGTGAAACCACTAATAAATCTACTGGATTAGGATTGGCAATTTCCAAAGCTATTGTCGATAAATATCAATACAACCTTCAGTATAATTACAGTAAAAAGCTTCATACCTTTACAATACGCTTTTAGAAAGTGGTATAAACGAAGTTTAAAGATTTCTTAAAAACCATCCTTAAACATTGTAATTCCTATTTCTTTACAGTTTTGTAGTTCATTTTTGTATTATGATGCAAATGATTAAAAAAACACTCTTGCTTATCAGTATAGCATTTATAAGTTTTGCTTGTGAAAGCGATATTGATATTGATGAAAATCAAGTGCCATCTGTAGTGGTTAACGCCTTTAAAGTGGACTTTTTGAATACAACGGACAGAGAGTGGGAACAAACGGGTGATTTTTTTATAGTTGAGTTCAAAAAAGAAAATATTGATTATACTGCTAAACTGAATTCTAAAGGGGAGATTTTAATGTATAAATATGAAATAAATAAGAAACAACTTCCCGAGGCGGTAAAAAAATCTATCTCATTAACGCATCCAGATGCAGAAATAGATGATGTCGAGGTGCTTTTTATAAATAGCCAAGAGTATTATCAAATTGAAATTGAAAAGTCTTTTAAAGACCTTAAAAAGGTGTTAGATTTAAAAGGGCAAGTTACTGACATTGCTTACTGGGATTGATAAATGGAATTTAAAAAAACAAGAAAATATATGAATAAGCACATGAATAAAATTGTAGCCGCTCTTGCTGTTATAATAATAGCTGTATCGTTTTTATTCTATCATTTTTATAAAACCCGGATTGAAAAAAAACGGGTTGCACTAGACTCAACACAAGAAGTGATTGAAAGTTGGGAGCTACCTAGTGTTCTCGATGAAATTTCAGGTATTGTTTGGCTAGAAGATGGCCGCATAGCTTGTATTCAAGATGAAGTAGGAATTGTGTTTTTCTACAACCTGGAAACTAAAAAACTGGATGGGCAAGTTAAATTTGGAGGCGATGGCGATTACGAAGGACTGGCGTTAATGGGTGAAAATATGTATGTGGTTCGGAGTGATGGTGAAATTTTTGAAATATGTAATTTTTTAGGGGAAGAGCCTAGTTACAATCAATATGAGTTGCCCCTTTCAGAAAAACATAATATTGAAACCCTTTTAGCCGATAAAAAAAACAATCGTCTTTTACTAATGGCTAAAGACCATGAACCTTTTGATAATGATGGTAGAGGCATTTACGCGTATGATTTGGAAACAAAAACCCTACAAGAAAAACCGGTATTATTACTAACCACAGCAGATGCCGATTTACAAAAAACGCTAAAAAAAATCCGCCCTTCAGATATTGCTATTCATCCTAAAACAAAGGAAATCTATGTGCTTCAAGGTACAAAACCCAGAATATTAATTGTAAACCCAAATGGTTCTGTAAAAAAAGAATACCCATTAAATAATAAGGTTTTTTATCAACCCGAAGGGATTACCTTTTCCCCCGATGGAACGCTGTACATTTCAAATGAAGCAACTGGTGGGGTGCCTAGTATTTTAAAAGTTGAACTAAAATAAAAATCCAATACAATATATGAGTAACAACGACACCGATTCTTCAAAAAGTAAAGGGCGCTTGCCTTTGTATGTTTCAACTGCATTGGTAGCTACTTTGGTTGTTTGTTACTTTACAATCCCTTCAGTTGAACAATTTTTTACCGAAGCTTGGAATGTTCTTACCAGTAATGATGAAAAACGTATTGAACGATGGGTTTCCGGCTTTGGTTGGCTGGGACCAGTCGTACTTGTGCTAGCAATGGTGGTCCAAATGTTTTTAATTGTAATTCCGTCTGTTGCGTTGATGGTGGTTTCGGTCTTAGCCTATGGTCCTATTTGGGGAAGTTTGATTATTTTATTATCCGTATTTACAGCATCTTCAGTTGGATATGCTATTGGTAATTATTTTGGGGAAATTTTAGTTGAAAAGTTAATCGGAAGTAAAACCGAGAAGAAAATCGAAAGCTTTATTGAAGATTATGGTTTTTGGGCTGTAGTGGTAACGCGTGTTAATCCATTTTTATCCAATGATGCCATCAGCTTTGTTGGCGGAATTTTAAATATGGGCTACTGGCGATTTATAGGCGCCACCATGTTAGGTATCACTCCGCTGACCGTCTTTATAGCCATTGTAGGGCGAAACACCGATAGTTTAAAATATGGACTGTTATGGGGCTCTTTGGTCTGCTTGGTTGTATTTGGTGCCTATGTCTATTGGGATAAAAAAAAGTAGTCTTACTTTTGAAACTCAATTGGCCTTGTAGTTCAATGGATAGAATAGAAGTTTCCTAAACTTTAGATCCAAGTTCGATTCTTGGCGAGGTCACAAGAAAAGAAGAGAAGCGTTGTATTGAATATAGTCGAAATGTTTATGCTGAGCCCTTCGATAAATACTCAGGATAAAACTTGTCGAAGTGATTCTTGGCGAGACTACTAAATGCTAATTGTATCTCTGCAAATTATTGAAAACGAATGAAATAAAAATTACAACCGAATGAATAAAATTAAATTAACGCTAATCTTATTGCTTATGTTTTCTTTAGAGTGCTATAGTCAGCAATCTGGGAACGAAGGAATAAAAAATACTGCGATAAGAAGTGGGATTGGATTAGGCAGTGTTTTAGCTGTTGTAGTTTCTTGGGAGCGAAATAAGTCTGTTTTATTAGCTTTTATCCATGGAATTTTCAGTTGGTTATACGTTTTATATTTTCTTCTTACGAGAAAACCTGAAGAAAGACGATAAAGAATAAACGAAACTTGAGCATTATTTTAGACGTACAAACACGTACCTAAACAAATACAAATACCTTAGGTATACTCTAAAAAAAATGACTTATAAGATGTTTAAAATAAATCTAAATGCTGTGTGTTCCCAGCATATCTAAAATAAAACTATGAAAGAGAATAAAATGCTAGATTATATTAAAGAGGTATTAGAAAATATGCCAAGTGACTGGTTGCGTTTAACAACCCATCGATTGGATATTTATAATGAAGAATTGGCAAAAACGCAATTCTTAGATCAATTTGAAAACTTATTTAAAGACAATAATGCCGAAACATCGGCACTCAGTGCATTACCTACTGCTTACGACTATATTCGGTTAGGGCACCCCTTATCTTGTGTACTAGAATGGGGCATTGCAAACTTGCATAATCTTAACTCAGAAAACGTAATCAGTTTTCAATCCAAGACGATTCCTATTTTGGCGATTTTGAGAAAAAACTTATTAAACAATAAGGACACTCAAATAGTTTACACAGATAAATTACCGAAAGATTTTGATGTTGAAACGGTGAAACGTGTGTATGGATATAAATTTGAATTAAAGAAAGTTGACAACGTAGCGGATGTTTCTGAATTTAACGGCAGCACCATTTTTATTTCACAAGATGATAAAATCTCGACTGTTGCCCTCAACTCAAATGTTGACTTTTATATCAGTCTTCATGGTCACCTTGGAAGTATTTTAACGGTAAATGGGTCGCAAAATAAACCCTATATTTCAGAAATACAGCATGTAAGAAGAAGGGAAACCATTTCAATGACGCCAGACAATTGTTATACTGCGTTAAAAGCTTTAGTGAAAAGTTCTTCTTTTGAAGCTCAACAAAATACTGTCGAAACCAACAAAAAAAGTGTTGTAGATTCCATTAATACCATTACTGGCACTACTACAAAAGCACTTGTTGCATCTTGTGGGCTATCGATGCAGTATGCGATTATGATGGGACTCGTTCACGATGCATTAGAAAACCATAAAGGGAAAGACATCAAATTTATTGTTCCTCCTAATTGTTACGGTGGTACAAACGACCAAGCAAGACGTGTTGCCGCGTGTCTTGATACTGTTGAAGTGGTAGATTTACCCGTGGATGGTAATAACGATATGGTTACAAGTATTGACACCATTTTAAATAAAATTGCCAAACAGGATGCGGTTCCATATATAATTGCTGAAATTCCGACAAATCCTAGAGTTGAAGTTCCAGACCTTCAAAAATTAAAAGACGTTTTAAGTCAAGAACGTAAAACGGCGACGGGTGAAACTGCGATTGATCCCGTTTTTATTTTAGATCAAACCTTTTGCCCTAACTATCACTTTTTGGGGGAAGGTGAAATACTGTCAACAGTGCGCACTATTTCGTATGTTAGTGGATCGAAATTCCCAAGTGGCGGAAAATGTACGGCCGGTTATTGTGTAGGAAATACAAAAACTAATTCACTACTAGATAAAATTGAAGCACATTTAAATCTTTGCGATAACGAGGCCACAGCACTTCAATATGAAATATTGGCAAAGCAAATGCCTTCTATGAACCAACGGATTAAGGATGCGTATAAAAACACACGTGAATTTGTAACCTTTATCCACGATGTTTTACCAAAAGCAAAGATCAACTTTGTGTCAGAGGAATTAGCAGCTGAAGGGTTTACGCCCTCCGTATTTTCATTAGACCTTCCCACAAAAGGGAGTACAGCTGAAGAAAAAGAAGCGTATAAAAGAGCGTTAAACCTGAAGTTAATCAACTTAATGATCACAGAAATTCCCGATGAAAGTAAGTTTTGTGTGAGCTACGGACAGTTAAAAGGATGCTACTGGACGGTACCTGCAACTTCTACACAAGGGACGACTAAAGAGGGCGACAAAGATTATATTGTCCGGATATCTGTTTCTGGTAATCTAGATTTGGAACGTCATAAAAAGGTGTTTTCAGACTTTGTTAAAAGCATTTAAAAAAAATTGGGAGGTGCCAAGCGTCTCCTAATAATCATTTTTTTAATATGAAAAAAAAGACCGATTTACTATTACTTCACGGTGCTTTGGGTAGCCAAACCCAATTTACACGTTTAAAGAAACTGCTGGCGCCTCATTTTCGGGTGCATGCATTCAATTTTTCTGGGCACGGAAACAAACCGACCGATAAAGAGTTTTCTATGGAATTGTTTCAGGAAGACGTGTTGCATTTTATGAAAGGTAATTCATTGGCTTCGGCTAGCATTTTCGGTTATAGTATGGGAGGATATGTGGCGCTGAAATTAGCGATAGAGCATTCTGAAAAAGTCCAAAAACTCATGACGTTGGGAACAAAAGTTCAATGGGACCCTGAAACGGCTGAAAAAGAAGTTAGACTCCTGAACCCCGAAAAGATGGTCGAAAAAATCCCGCAATTTGTTGAAGTGCTAAAAAAGGAGCACGGTGCAGCTACTTGGAAACCCCTTGTAACAAAAACAGCCACGATGATGCACGGATTAGGTAACGGGAAAGCAATTAATTTGGAATCATTTAAAACAATTAATTCGGAAGTTTTGGTCTGTCTGGGCACAGAAGACACGATGGTCAGCAAGAAAGAATCAGAACAATTGGCTGATACTTTAAGCAATGGCACTTTTTTGGAAATAGAAGGTTTTAAACACCCGATAGAGCAAGTAAATCAAAATCGTTTAAGCGCTATCATGGTGTCTCATTTTTAGAAAAACAATGTTTCTTTCTCAATACAAGCACCAATTTTAATCTTACCATATGAACAAAAAAATTATCGGCCTTATACTATTCATTTTCTTCATAGCCAATGCTTGCGCTCCGAAACAAGAGGAAATTATAGCCATAGACGTATTGCTTACACTTCCTAAGAAAATGGATCAACAAGCCATTCAATTGAACCAGGTGATAGTAAAAGACAATCCCACTAACTTTACCTTAGATAAAAACCATATTCCGCATATCACGCTTTTGCAATGTTATATTCCAAAAAGCGATCTGTCCAACGTAACGGAAGCATTAAAAAAACTTTATAAAACGGTGGAAAACGATACTATTTGGGCAGAAAACCTTCAATACTCCAAAGAAAAAGAAGAAAGTTTCTCATCTATCGGTATTAAAAAAAGTAACCAGTTAGTAACACTTCATAAAAAAGTAATAGCACTTGTAAAACCATATATGGTTACCAACGGTTCCCAAGAATCGTATGTACAAAATACCGATGGTACGCCTATAGATCAATTTACCATAGACTATGTGCCTGTTTTTGTACCTGAGCACAGCTTTGAGAACTACAATCCACACATCAGCCTCGGCGTAGCTAAAACGTCATTATTAGACAGTTTGAACCAAAACAATTTTCGACCAACGAAGTTCCGCGCTACTTCCATAAGCGTCTATCAATTGGGAGCGTTCGGTACTGCCCAAAAATTACTTTGGGAATCTGAATAGGTTTTTTTGAACGGGTTATGTAGCTTTTCCCCATAAATATAAAGATCTCTTTATCTGTCTTTTTGCTCGTCACAAAGAAAACTTCTTATTTGATTAGGAAACAAAATAATTGTCCGTAAATTTGTCCGTGTACGCAAAAGTGTCCGTAACTATGGCAACAATTAATTTCTATCTTGATAAACCTGATAAAAAAGGATTTGCACCAATTTATTTGCGAATAAACTGCAACGGCAGTCAGGTGAAACTTTCAATAGGTCAAAAAATACAACCTAAAAAATTCGATAAAAAGAAGCAAAGAGCAAATGGATTAAGCTTAGAAGCACACGAATTAAATCACTATCTCAATTTTCTTAGAGAGAGAACAGATGAACTATTGCATCATTCAAATAAAAAGAAATTTATTCAGGATGAAGTGAAAACTGTTTTGAATGAACATATTGAGAGCTATAAAGAAAATAACAATATAAGTATTGCCAAAGAGCAGGTTTCACTCTATGGAAAACCTTTCACATTCGTTGATTTATTTGCTGGAGCAGGTGGTTTTAGCGAAGGATTTTTACAAGCGAAACATAATAACAAATTTTTCGATTTTATTGTAGCTAATGATATAAACGAAAATTGTGAGTTGACACATGTTGTTAGATACAATCATCAACTTGGATTAGACACCGAGTTTCTAAAACAAGATATTACCGAACCAGATTTTTTGGATAATTTACTGAAGAAAATTGGTGATAAAAAAATTGATGTAGTTTGTGGTGGACCACCTTGTCAAAGTTTTAGTCTTGCAGGAAAAAGAAAGAAATTTGACAAAAAAGATGATTTATTCTCACACTATTTAGACTGTCTCTTATACACATCTGACGCTGCCGACGA